>CAZNFF010000066.1:0-2502 GCA_964572495.1 uncultured Candidatus Saccharibacteria bacterium | reverse complement strand
GTGAAATTGGAAAATGTTTCGGTGGTTTATGATTTAGGAAAGAGTAATGAGACTTGGGCGCTAAGAGAGGTAAGTTTAGAAATTTATCCTCAAGAATATGTGATTTTTTTTGGTCCTTCAGGTTGTGGAAAGTCAACTCTTCTTTATGTCGTTGCCGGACTTGAAATTCCAACTCAAGGAAGGGTGATTGTTGATGGAAAAGATTTAAAATCTCTTTCAAAAAAAGAATTAATTGAATTTCATCGCTCCACCATTGGAATGATTTTCCAGGCTTTTTATTTAATTCCTACTTTTAATGTAAAAGATAACATTCTTTTACCTCAAATTTTTAGAAAAGCTTCTTTTTCTGAGAGAGAAGAAAAAGTTAAAGCTTTAATGGAAAGATTTGGAATTGAAAATTTAGCCTCTCGAAAACCTTCCCAGCTTTCTGGTGGTCAGCAGCAGCGGGTTGCCATTGCCCGAGCTTTAATTAACGATCCACCAATTATTCTTGCTGATGAGCCCACTGGAAATCTTGACTCCAAGAATGCTCAAATTGTTTTGGATCTTTTAGAAGAACTTAATGAAAAAGATAAAAAAACAATTATTCATGTCACTCATAATCCTTCAGACCTTCATCGAGCTCATCGAGTTTTTCATATGAAAGATGGAAAAATTATTAGAATCACCCGAAATCCAGAAAAGAAAGCTCCGGTTGGTTTTAAAGAAAAAATAAGCGAACTTGAAAGATTGGCTCAGCTTTATCCTTGGCTTCCAGAAACTCGACTTCAAGCAAAATTGATTTTAAATCATTTTCTTTTTCCTTATGGCAGAGATGTTCTTTCAAAGTTAGAATTAATCATTGATGAATATCTTTCAGGAAAAATTTCTCAAGAAGAGATGTTTAGAAAATTTGATGCTCCGGAAGAAGAAGGTGGAGTGAATCTTTACACTCAAAAAGCAAAAGAGTTGGCTCAAAAAGTGGCTGCTTTAGCTCAAGAAATTAAATTGGTCCGAGAAATAGAGCCAGAGCTAACACCACTTCAGCAAAAAGCAGCTGAAATCAGAGCTTATCTTTTAGATGATTATCGAGGGAAGCTTTCTTTTGAGCAAATTAAAAGATTAGAGGAAGTTTTGGCAAAAAGAATCAGTGGAGAAATTGGAAAAGAAGCTTTAAGAGAATTTTTAGATCGTCCTTTTAAAGAAGGAGGTGTTGGGCTTAATCGAAGAACGGCTAAAAGATTTGCTGAAAAAGTTGAGATTATTTTGATGAGAGGTTAAAATCTAAAAAATTTATGAAAGTAATTGATCTTTTTCATTTAACATTTGAAAATCTTAAGAGCCGAAAATCAAGGGTTCTTTTTACCGTTCTTGGTTTTTCGGTGGCAATTGGCACCATTCTTTTTTTAGTTTCCTTAGGTTTTGGACTTCAAAGAAATCTTCTTCAGAGAGTGACTACCGAGGAATCCCTTCTCACTTTAGATATTGCTCCAGCAGAAAGCGAGGTAATTTCTTTAAATGAAGAAACTTTAAAAAAGATTTCAAAAATTCCTGGTGTAGAAAAAGTTTCGCCTCAAGCGATTTTTCCAGCACAAGTAACTTTTAAAGAAATTTCTTCCCAGACTACTTTAAATCTAGTTACTTATGATTGGTTTCGATTAAGTGGCTTTGCGCCAACAATTGGAAGGGATTTTAAAAAAAGCGATCGCCACAAAGTGATTGTTAACACTTCAGTGGTTTCTCTTTTTAACCTTAGCCCTGAGGAATTTCTTGGAAAAGAAATCAAATTGACCGTGTTTTTAACCGATGAAGAAACGGGTGAGGTGAAATTTTTCGGAATTCCAGAGAAGTTTGAAGTGATTGGGATTTTAGAAGAAGCTGGTGCTTCGCCTCAAATTTATGTAAGAGTAGCTGATCTTAAAGACTTACCTATTAAAGAATATCAATTTGCAAAAGTTAAAGTGAGAAGAAATGAAGAAATGAAAGAAGTAAGAGAAAAATTAATCTCAATGGGTTTTTTGGTTTCAGCTCTTTCCGATACTATTGAACAAGCAAATAAAATTTTTCGAATTATTCAAGTAGTTTTAGGAATTTTTGGAGTGGTAGCTTTAGTAGTAGCAGCCATTGGGCTTGTCAATACCATGACCATTACTTTACTTGAGAGAACTAATGAAATTGGAATTATGAGAGCCATTGGGGCTTCGCCTTCAGATGTCAAATGGCTTTTTTTAGGAGAATCAGTGATTACTGGATTTTTAGGAGGAATTGGAGGAATTATTTTAGGAATTTTAGGAGCTCATGCTTTTAACTGGTTGATTAACATTTTAGCTCGAGTCCTTGGAGGAAGAGAAATTGATCTTTTTTATTTTCCTTTTTGGTTTATTCTTTTTATCATTCTCCTTTCAACTTTAGTTGGACTTGTTGCTGGATTTTTCCCAGCCAGAAGAGCAGCAAAACTTAATCCTTTGGAAGCTTTGAGATATAAATAAAAAGAAGCGCAAAGCGTAAAGCGCAAAGCGCAAA
>CAZNFF010000065.1:0-2569 GCA_964572495.1 uncultured Candidatus Saccharibacteria bacterium | reverse complement strand
AATATGTAAAAATCACCATCACCTACTTATTCTTTTATAATTTTCCATAGAATTTAATCTAACATTTTTAGCGCTTTTCGCTATAAATATGTTGCGTTAGATTCTGGATTAAAACTATGCAATATTTTGAGAAAGAAAAAAATTTTTATCAGGAAGAATTGGAAGAGTCAGAAGAGATAAAAAAAATAGAAAGTCCGAAAATTGAAATTGATCCTGAATTTATAAGAAGATTGGAAACGGTGGCAAAAGTGGTTGGGAGCGATTATGGGATGAAAGTGGAAGTAGGAAAACCCGGCGAGGGAAGCTATTTTAATCCTAAGGAGGTGACTATTCAGCTTGATCCTCTTCATATTAAAGAAGATCCGGAGAAAGCCATTTTTGTGGCTGGACATGAAGGAAGTCATCGGGCGGTTTCGCGTTCGCCTCAAGAATTAGGAATGAAAGAAGAAAAAATCAAGGAGCTTTATTCTAAATTAGGATTTGGCTATTTTCAAAATGTGATTGAAGACGCGGCGGTTAACGACTGGCTAAAGGAAAAATTTCCCGGGATGAAACCATATAAGGAAAAATTTTATGATAAAGCGTTTGAAGAAGAAAACGCGCCGATAGTTACTCCAGAAGTTCAGAGGGTTATTCAACAATTAGGCTATATTCCTAAATTTGTTCAATACGGCTCGGAGACGCTTCGCAATTGGCACAAAGGAGAATTTTCAAAAGAGCTTGACCCAGATGTAAAAATAGCTTTAGATAAGACTATAGATAAGGCCGAAGATTCATGGGAAACAATTCCGTCTACAAAATACAGAAACGAAAAGGAAATAAAAGAAAAAGCCAAAGAGCGGTTTTTAATTAACACTCGCGATATTTGGCCTGAAGTTGAAAAGTTAACCAAAGAAGATAAAAAAAGCGAAGAAAGAAGGCAAACGCTCCAAGAAGCGTTTAATCAATTGCCGGAAGATGTCAAAGAAAGCTTGAAAGAAAAAATAGATAAAGCTCAAGAAGAATTAAAGGAGTTTTATCAAAAAGAAATACGAGAAAAAGAAATTGAAATTGAGAGGACCGAAAAAGAAATTGAGAATTTAAAAAAGAAACAAGAAGAATTTTCAGGGCAAGAAAGAGAAGATTTAGAAAGGGAAATTCAAGAAGAAGAACTTAAAAAAGAAAAATTAGAGAAAGAAAAAGAGGATTTAGAAAAAAAACAGAAAGAAAACCATGAAAAATTTGGCGCTCCGATTCCTATAGATGAATTAAGCGATAAAGAAAAAAGAGAGATTGATAAAATATTTGAAGAGTTGCCGGATGAAAAGAAAAAAGAAATAGAAGACAAAGCGGAGCAAGTCTTAGAAGATTTTGAAGATCAAATAAACAAAGATTTTGAAGGAAAGCTTAATGAAGAAAAAGCGCCGTCCCATCAAGAAACTAATGACGAAGAAAAAAGAGAAAAAGAAATGAAAGACGAAATGGAAAAAGAGAAAAAGGAAATAGAAAGAGCTAAAAGGGAGTTAGAGGAGATGAAAGAAAAAGGAATGACTAAATATGATGAGACATACAAAGAATTAAAACCTCTTATTGACGATCTTTATAATAAACTCAGGCATATTTTTAGAAAAGAACAGCTTTCTTGGAAAAAGGGATATCCCACTGGCGCTAAGTTGGATATTGAAAAAGCGATGCAGTACGAGGCGGATAAGACAAAATATAAGGAATTGTGGATGAGGAAAACTTTGCCAGAGAAAAAGGATTACGCTTTTAGTTTTTTGGTTGATCTTTCCGGTTCAATGAATGGAGAAAAGATAGAAGAAACTTTCAAGGGAACGGTGGTTTTATCGGAGGTCTTGGCGAAATTGGGAATTCCTTTTGAAGTAAAGGGTTTTTCTACCAGTTTTTCAGAAAATATAAAAGAATACAAAAATTTTGATAAAAAAATATCCCAAGAAATTCGCGAAAAATTAGAAAAAATTCCGCAGGAAGTTGGGGGGACTACTCCAACCGCCGAGGCGACGGATAAAACAGAGAAAAACTTGATAAAGCAAAAAAATAAAAATAGATATTTAATTACTTTAACTGATGGCAGTCCGGATGACGAAAGCGCTCTTAGGAAAAAAATAGAGGATATAAAAAAGAAAGGCAAGATTAAACAAATAGGAATCGGGCTGGGTTCGGACGCTAAATATGTTGAAGATTTTTATCCAGCCAGCGTATATTTGGAAAAAGTTAATCCTTCAGAGGAAGAAAAAGAGCAGGGCAAAAAAGATTTTTCCGAAGCCATTAGCGCGTTATTGGAAGATATGATAAAATATCCCCAGAGGTATTAAATGCATTGCGAATTGCGAAGTGCGTATTTACTGTCATTGCGAGAAGCCTGAGCGAACACAGTGAGCGAAAAGGCGACGAAGCAATCCCGTAATTAAATTCTTCGCGCGTAGTTACGGGATTGCTTCGGTATTTCGTTCCGCTATCGCTCCACTCCATTTCTCGCAATGACAGTGAAGTATTGAGTTTCATAATCCAAGAAAACCTATGAAAAACCCAGAAATTCTAAAAACCAAACCAGAGGAAGAACAAGAAG
>CAZNFF010000064.1:0-2589 GCA_964572495.1 uncultured Candidatus Saccharibacteria bacterium | reverse complement strand
AGAAAAAAATAATAGATGGGATTTTATATGCTGTAATTGCGATTATTTTCAATCAAGAAAATAAAGTTTTAATGTTTTTAAGAAAAGGAGAGAAATGGGAGCAAGGCTGGGAACCGATTAAAGGTGCCATTCATTTTGGGGAAAGCGAAGAAGAAGCGGTGTTAAGAGAAATTCAAGAAGAAGCCGGATTAAAAAATGTAAAGATCATAGGAAAACTTCCAGATTTTTATTGGGGAGAAAAACCTTGGAAAAATGGAAAATTGAAAATTAAATCAAGGGTATTTGTTTGTAAATATCTTGGTGGGGAAATTACGCTTGGCGAACCAGAACACATCGGCTATAAATGGATGGATGTAAAAGAAGCAAAAGAAAAAATTTGGTTAACTCAAAAAGGAAGAAAAAATCTAATTGAAGAGGCTTTTAAGTTTTATTTAAAGGCGAGCTAATTCAATTTTTTTCGATTTCTTAAAAATTTTTTTATTTTTGAAAATTTAACCTTGAGATTGTGAACAAAAGGCTACTTATAATTTGTCTTAGTTTAATTGGAGGAGTAATAGCAATTTTCACTGGAATAGTTTTCCAACATTATTATCTCTCTTCTCAGAATTTAGAGGAGAAAATTCCTCAAACTACTGATGGATTAAATCTTCAACCTTTTCAGTCACCTCACAAAGAGAAAAAGAGTCCTTCAATTGTTCGCAAAACCTTTTATTACGGGAATTCGGAAGAGAATTTTGTGGATATTTATTACATAGGGGCAGATAGAACCGCGATTTTCGTACATGGTGGCGCCTTCATTACTGGCAGTGCCCGAAGTAAAAAGTTTAGGAATTATATTCAACCATATTTTTTGGGTAGAGGCTATAATGTTGCTTCAGTGGAATATAGAAAGTGTACCGAGACAGATTTTAAAAATGTAATCAGCGACATTTATACTGGCATAAAACTTGCCCTCAAAAAAATTTCAGCTCTTAAAAATCAAACTCAGATAGTTTATGTCGGAATATCTGCAGGTTCAACTGCAGGAGCAATTCTTTTAGCAGGAAAAAATGATTTCAAGATTGATAAACAAATAAAATACTTTATTCTTCTTTCGGGCGTCTACAACCCCACTCAGAAAACTGTATTAAAAAGAGCACCTTTGTGTGAGGGTCTTCTTGACTATATGAACTATTCTAAAAATGTTTCTCGCGATATTCATGTATTTTTAATTGAAGGAACAGAGGATAGTTGGGATCTCTATCCTCAAACAAATAAATCGCATCTGGAGTATTTCAAAAATATTTTAAAAGCTAAAGGCGTGAAAGATGTAAAAACGTTATGGATAGAGGGAGGACATAGTGACACAATAATGATTTTTAAGGAGGCTCAATACTTACCACTAGTAGACAGTTTTTTAGGTATTAAATGAAAGTTCATTTAATCTTCTCCAACGCATCATTGTTTTTAAAATTTTTCTGCCATAGATTTTCCTCCAGATAAAAATTGGTCGGAATTTTTTTAAAATTTTTTCTTGATTTGCTAATTAAATTTGATAAGATATCTAAAAAATTATGAAAAAAATAAAAATCAAACTTTGCAGTGCTTGTCTTTTAGGAGTAAAGTGTCGCTATGATGGGAAAAGTAATCTTAATCGAAAAGTTTTAAAGCTGGCTAAAAAAGAAATTTTAATTCCAGTCTGTCCGGAGCAGCTTGGCGGACTTCCAACTCCAAGAGAGAAAGCCGAGCAAAAAGAGGGGAGAGTAATTACTCAGTCAGGAAAAGATGTTACCAAAAATTTTTTGAGAGGCGCCCAAGAAGTTTTAAAAATTGCCAAGCGCTTGGGGATTAAGGAAGCAATTTTAAAACAAAGAAGTCCTTCCTGTGGTTCAGGTCAAATTTATGATGGAAGTTTTAAAGGGAAAGTGATAAAAGGTGATGGCATTACCGCGAAGCTTTTGAAAAAGCACGGGATAAAAGTGATTACTGAGGAAGATTTATAAAAATTTAAACCAATCTTTTTCTTGAATTTTTTTAAAGTTTTGTTAATATAAAAAATCAAGAACGCGGGGTGGTCCCGACAGTAGTCGGGACGCCAGGTTCATAAGGAGCGGGGTGGAGCAGTAGTAGCTCGCCAGGCTCATAACCTGGAGGTCGTGGGTGCAAATCCCACCCCCGCAACACTGAAATTGGTAGCACCAGTGATCTTTTAAAACGATTAGATTTTCACAATAAAGGTTTGCAAAGATATACAAAAAGAGATAAGCCTTGGGAATTAGTGTATTGGGAAGAGTTTAAAAATAAAAAGGAGGCTTTGGTAAGAGAAAGAGAGATAAAATCCAAAAAAAAGTCGCAAGTTTATTGAAAATTTGATAAAGAAGAAAAACGGAGAGTAATTGAGAAATTTGAAGGGTTTTTGGGGTGGTCCCGACAGTAGTCGGGACGCCAGGCTCATAACCTGGAGGTCGTGGGTGTCTTGTCCCGAGTTTTATCGGGACAAATCCCACCCCCGCAACACTGAAATTGGCAGTAATGAAATGGGAAGAAATTTTAAATTTGTAGTTTTGAATAAAACTACAAAGGGGCATAGGCCGGGGTAGCTCAGTTGGC
>CAZNFF010000063.1:0-2663 GCA_964572495.1 uncultured Candidatus Saccharibacteria bacterium | reverse complement strand
AACATTTCTTTTTTCATTTTTCAATTGAAACCAAACTATTTATTGCCTTTTTGTATCTCTCCAAATATCTAGGAATCCGATTTACTCCCCCACATCCTCCATCAAAAACTATTACTCCTTTTGGTTTTTTTGGTTTTTCTATTATCTTAGCCGATTCAATTTGGCTGGCATATGAAAAAAGAAACGATAAATTATTGGGAGCTATGAAATTATCTAAATTCATTCTTTTTTTCATATTTTGCCAAATCTCATCCCAACTAAGATGATTTAAAAAACCTTTGGCAATTTCTTCTGTCGCTACTATCACAAGAGCATTATTTTCTACCCCTTTTCCAACCCCTACAGTGCCACACACTTGAGGTAAAACTTTATCTGAACCAAGGCCTAAATATCTTTCTCCTTCATAAGAATGATGACGGGTAAATATTAAAGAAACTTTCCCTGATTCCATTATCAACTTGAAGGTTTCTTCCCCAAGGTCGGGTAATAAATAAAATTCTAAATTAACCACCTTACCTTCTTGATTTGTTATTTTTCCTTTTATTAAATAACAGGCTTTCCCTTCAATAGAGCCTCTTTTAATACAGTATCCCCGATCTTTGTATTTTTCCTTTTTGAATAAATTTTTCAATTCTTCTAAATAACCTTTGGCAGATGGAGCAAAAACTACTACTGATCTAATGGTATTTTTCTCTTTAACCAATTCTTGATAATCGGGTTTTTCTATCCATTTTATTAGATTGAAAATTTTTCTTTCTTTGCCAGAAAGCTTTATTTGATTGAAATACTCTGGATAAAGTTTGTAATAAACCAGCAGTTTAAAAACAGAAAGATTGAAATGAGTCTCTTTTATCTTCTCGATTTGCTTTAGAAGATACTTTTTTTCTTTCTCATTTCCAAGATGGTAAATTTCTTCTAAAGCAACCATCAAATAAGAAAGCAAAATCTTTTCTTCTCCATTTTTTTCTGCTAACTTGCAAATTTTATCAGTTAAATTTTCTAAATTGATATCCTGAAATTTGATCGCTTCCCCTAATTTTTTCCTAGAAGCTAAAGAAAGAAGCAAATGCTGTTGAACGCTCTCTGAATTCTCTGGATATTTTTTTTTAATCCATTCTAAAAAATTTTCGTTTTTTATTCTCTCTAAAAAGCTTTTGAAAACTTCATTATAAGTACTGGTATATAATTCAAATCCTCCATAAGATAAAAGATAACCAATTTCTTTATCGGTTAAATGTTTTAAAAATTCAGATACTTTCCGGTTTCCCAATTCAAAAAAATCATGAATCCGATTAACTATCTTTGCCAAACCCCCATAAACTGACTCCAAAGAACTATTTTCTTTATAAAAACCAACATCTTTCAGAACTTTTTTATAAAAAGAAGGTAATCCTTTTTGAACTATTTTTTCTAGATCTAAAAATACAGGAAACCTATCTTTTCCTACAAAATTAATGTTAAGTTTTGCTTCATTTATTCCTCTAAGAAAAGCTTCTCCGAAGGAAGGAGTAGGCAAGAGAAAACCTATTTGTCTTAATAACAAGGGACCGTATTTTTCTTTCTTCTCTCTTTCTTTACTAAAAAACTTTCTCCAAAATTCTTTTACCACTGGTTCTTCATACACAACTCTTATTGCCCACTTTAGCATTCTTTCGGCCAAATTTGGAGAAAGCTGATTTAGGTTTTCTAAATCTTTAAAGTAAAATTCTATGAATTTGAAGGCATATCCTTTATACTTTTCAACGCATTCTTTAAATCTTATTTTAAAAATCTCTTTCAAAATAGGTGCGCTGCAATTTTTTTCATCTAAACTATTAATTTTTTCAGATAACAGCCATTTATCTAAAACTTTTTCAATGGCTTGTTTTTTTCTTTTTTCAATTTGAGTTAAAGGTTTTGTTTTTTTACGATAGTCTAAATCTCTCAATCCAAATAATAAGGAAGATAGAATATAATACTGGTCAGCGGAGCTAAAATCTTTTAGTTCATCCTTTTTTGTAAAATGTTCCAGCAACTTTAAGCTTTTTCCTGTTCTATCTTTGGCAACAATGTCTACTGTGAGACGGCTTAAATACCCTTTTATTAGAGGATGCCAGTCAGAGTAGAAATGAGAACTAAGGAGTTTTTGATATCCTTCTATTTCAGAATCTTTCGGGCATTCGGAAAACAAGGATCGAAAACGGTTTCTTATTAGGATGAATAATTTTTCTTCTATTTTTGTTATTTCCTTCTGATCTTCCCAACTAATTTTTCTTTTCTTTATTTCTTTATCGATATCCTCGATTCGCTTAACAAATTTCTCAAAAGATTCCTTTTCAATAGCTCTCATTACTTCGGCTAATGATCCTACTATCGTTTTCTCGGTTAAAATTGCTCCACCTAATTTTGCCCCTAATTTCAAAAATTCTCGCCTAGTGATTCCTTTCTTTTGCTCTAATTTTTCTTTTTCCTCTTTTTTTGATTTCTTTTTTTCAAAATTTTTTCTAGAGATAAAAAACTTTTTCTCAAACATGCTTCTAATTTGGATTTTAGTGAATTTTTATAAAGAAAGCAAGCAATGTCTTGCCCTAGCTTCACATCTCCTTTAATTTGTGGTATAATTTTTTAAAAGCAGGACCTGGAAAGCAGGCAATCGCTCCAAGGAATTTTTCCTTGGGGAGGAA
>CAZNFF010000062.1:0-2678 GCA_964572495.1 uncultured Candidatus Saccharibacteria bacterium | reverse complement strand
TTCTTTTAAAACTTCCTCAAAAGCCCATTGAGAGACCACAAAAACTTTAACCTCATAGCCCTGTTTTTTAAATTCCTCAATAATTTCTTGAGCGCCTTTTAAAGAAGGGTCTAAAACAGCAAAATAAACTTTTCTTGGGGTATGATAAATAGGAAGAATTTTATTTTTTTCAACAGTTTCCCTTTCAAGAAGCCTTAGCGCTTCTGGATCAATTGGATAAATTGAAAGATCAAGATAAGTTAAATGATATTTTTCAGCTAAACGCTTGGCTTCTCTTTCTTGAGCTTCTCTTTGATATTCTTTTATTTTTTCAGCTAAAGAGTCTTCCATCAGTTTAAATGATAGAGAAAAAATTTAATTGGGTCAATTTTATTTTACAAAATATTTGCTTTTTAGCTGAAGATCTCTTAATTTTTTTCGATAATCAAGCCTTTTGCGATATTCTTCAAGCTTTTCTTCAGAAAGCTTGCCAAGTTCTTTAATTTTTTCCCTTAAAATTTCTTTTTTATTTAACGAAGGATCATCTAAAACCAAACAAAGAAGGGCATCTAAAATTAAACCAACTTTTCTTGAAGGTTTAATTTTTAAAATTTCCATGACATCATGCCCGTTGACTTTTAAGTTTTTCAAAGAAATTGGATCAGAAGAAACTTTTTCAATCATATACATTAAATGTCTTAATCGATAGGGTACGGCTTTTGGGCAACCGGAGCCAATTCGATCAGCAATTCTTAAATTTAAAAGATCTTGAATGTTTTCTTTGCCCACTTTCCTTAAAAGCCGGCGAACTCCTCTTTCACTCACTTTGCCAATTTCATAAACAAACATATGGTGTTTAATTAAAAGGCAAACTTTTTCAATAATTTCGTTTTTGAATTTTAAGCGTTTTAAAATTTTTCGAGCCATTTTTGCCCCAACAACTTGATGACCGTAAAAAACAACTTCATCTTTTTCTTCTCTTCGACAAACTGGTTTGGCAATATCATGAAGAAGAGCGGCAAGTCTCACTTCAAAGGAATAGTTTCGATCAGCCGCAGCTTGCAAAGTGTTGAGAAGATGAAAAAAAACATCCCAGCGATGATGACCTCGCTGAGTGACGCCAATTCCTTTTTCAAGTTCAGGCAAAATGTATTTTAAAAGCCCGCTCTCATGCATTAAAAGAAAACCTTGCTTTGGTTTTGGGCTCATAATAATTTTTTCAATCTCATCTCTAATTCTTTCCTTGGCAATTTCTTTAATTAAAGCGGCATTTCTTTTAATTGCCTCAAAAGTTTCTTTTTCAATTTCAAAATCAAGTGTCACCGAAAATCTGATAGCTCGAAGAAGCCTTAGGGCATCTTCTTGAAATCTTTTATCAGGATCCCCCACAGCTTTGATTTTCTTTTTTTTAAGATCATCAAGTCCTCCAAAATAATCAATGATCTTATAATCCAAAATTTTTCCTTCTTTGGAAAGATTAAGATCTAAAGCCAAGGCATTGATAGTAAAATCTCTTCGGCTTAAATCTTCTTCTAAAGAAACTCCAAATTCTACTTTATCAGGATGACGGCGATCAGAATAGCCAATTTCTTTTCGAAAAGGAGTAACTTCAATTACTTTTTCTTTAAAAATTACCTTTACGGTGCCGTATTTGTTGTCATAAACTGTCTTTTTAAAAATTTTTTGAATCTTTTCAGGAGTAGCAGAAGTGGTAACATCCCAGTCTTTTGGGGTTTTCCCAAGAAGAAAATCTCGAACACAGCCTCCAACTAAATAGGCTAAAAAACCCTTTTCTTTAAGGGTTTTAATGGTTTCAATCGCTTCCTTTGGAATTTGAGAAAGGTTAATTTTAAAAGAATTATTTTTCACTGAAAATTAAACGGTGAGTTTTTAAAGAAAGATTAAGAATTTTTACTTTAATTGATTTTCCAACAAATTTTTGAAGTTTTTCTAAAAGTTTTTCTGGCTCAAGATCTTTTATCTCTTCAAGTCTTTCTTCGGAGAAACGAGAAATTGGCAAAAACCCTTTGATATCATCAATCACTTTTATTAAAAGCCCTCCTTTATTAGCACCAACTACTTTTCCTTCAATTTCTTTTCCTTCTTCTTTAATTTGTTTTAATTTTTCCCATTTAAGTTCTTCTTTTAAATCTTTTAAAGAAAGTTCCACTGCGCCTCCTTCACCATTGATTTCAATTACCTTTGCTTTTATTTTCTCTCCTGGCTTTAGTTTTTTTAAGCTATTTTTTGCCAAAAGATATTCTCGCCCAAAAATCACTCCTAAAGCCACCCCAAGGTCAATCCAAACACTTTTTCCCTTTTTTTCCAAAATGACACCTTCAACAATATCTCCTTCTTTTGGAAATTTCCCTAAAATTTCTGAATTTTTCTTTTTTTTGGCGACCATCATTTTTTTCCTCTCTGGGTTGAGGCAAAACTTCTTTTTGAGAATCTAAAGAAGAAGCGGAGGGTGTGGGACTCGAACCCACAAGCCCCATAAAACGGGGCACGGCTTAGCAGGCCGTCGCCTTACCATTCGGCACAACCCTCCAAAATTGGCAGTGGGTGGTGGGTAATGGGCGGTTGGAGTGGGCATGGGAGGGATCGAACCTCCGACCTCTGCTTTATCAGAGCAGCGCTCTACCACTGAGCTACATGC
Source organism: uncultured Candidatus Saccharibacteria bacterium (assembly GCA_964572495.1). GTDB lineage: Bacteria > Patescibacteriota > Minisyncoccia > UBA6257 > JAGGUH01 > JAGGUH01. The sequence continues at coordinate 40 of CAZNFF010000062.1, read as the reverse complement.
CCATTTTTTTAATAGTTTTAATTTTTTCTAAATGAAAATG
>CAZNFF010000061.1:0-2690 GCA_964572495.1 uncultured Candidatus Saccharibacteria bacterium | reverse complement strand
AATAGAAATACAGTTGAAATTCGTAGAGATACAATGTTAAGCGCAAAGCGCAAAACTCAAAGCGCAAAACTAAAAAATCAAGGGGCGTTGCTTACCCAGGGTAAGCAACAAAGCTTGATTTTTGGGGAAAAATTAATTTAATTTTTTAAAAGCCCGGGTGGCGGAATTTGGCAGACGCGCCTGACTTAAGATCAGGTGGGTTTATCCCGTGTGGGTTCGAGTCCCACCCCGGGCATTTTTTAATAATGACACTTGGAATTTTTTGTTTTTGCTTTTCTTTTCTTTTAACTTTTTTAATTTTGCCTCCTTTAATTAAAGCCTTAAAAAGAGCTGGTTTTTTGGCTAAAGATATGAATAAGCCTGGAGAAGTTTTGGTGCCGGAGATGGGAGGAATTGCTTTGGTTTTTGGAGTTGGTTTGACTTTAATTTTTTTAATTGGTTTAAAAGTTTTTTTAAATTTTGATTTTCAGATTTCTTTGGAAAAACTTTTGGGAGCCTTGCTGGTTTTAATTTCAATTGGTTTTATTGGTTTAATTGATGATCTTTTGGTGCTCTCTCAAAAAACAAAAGTAATTTTGGCTCTTTTAGCTGGACTTCCTTTGGGAGTTTTGAAGATGGGAGTTTTTCAGATGCATCTTCCTTTTTTGGGTCAGGTTGATTTTGGAATTTTTTATCCTTTAGTTTTAGTTCCGCTTGGAGTCAGCGGCGCCGCCAATGCTTTTGATATGCTGGCTGGGTTTAATGGACTGGAAACTGGATTAAGTTTAATTATCAGTCTTTTTTTAGCTTTAATTGCTTTAAAAATTGGCGCTTTTAATTCTTTTTTAATTTTACTTTGTTTGGCTGGCAGCTCTTTAGCGCTTTATTTTTTTAATCGCTATCCTTCAAAAATTTTTGTCGGTGATATCGGAACGATGAGTAGTGGCGCCCTCATTGCCACTGCCGTCATTTTAGGCAACTTTGAACTTGCCGGCTTAATCATGTTTTTACCCCACTTTTTAGACTTTTTCATTAAAATTCGCCACCGCCTTCCCAGCAAAGGATGGTGGGGCGAATATCGAGAAGGCAAACTTTATCCACCTCAAAACCAGGTGAAAGGTTTAGGTCAGCTAATAATGAAAATTTTTAGTGGTATCTCTGAGAAAAACTTGGTAAGAGTAATTTTTTTAATTGAAATTATTTCTGGCTTTTTTGCTTTGATTTATTATTTTTAAAATCTCCGGTCAATCATTTTGGTCGCTTATGTCGGAGAAAAAATGGAAAATGCTTTTCAGATGAAAAATTTTTACTTAAAATTAAATTTTAATGAGAATTTTAGTTACTGGCGGAGCAGGATTTATAGGGAGCCATTTAGTTGATAGATTAATTAAAGAAAATCATAAAGTAGTAGTGATTGATAATTTAACGACCGGTAAAAAAGAAAATGTTAATCCTCAAGCTGATTTTTATAACTTAGATATTTGTGATTTTGAAAAAATTAAGCCCCTCTTTGAAAATATAGATTTTGTGTTTCATTTAGCAGCTATTCCTCGAGTGCCAGTTTCAGTTGAAGATCCAGTGGGAACTTCAAAAGTTAATATTTTAGGAACCATCAATGTTTTCAAAGCCGCAATTGAAGCTAAAGTTAAAAGAATTATTTTTGCCTCCTCTTCTTCAGTTTACGGAAATCAAGAAAAATTACCTTTTAAAGAAGATATGAAGCCCAATCCAGTTAGTCCTTATGCTCTTCAAAAATTAGTTGGCGAACAATTTGCCAAATTGTTTACTAAACTTTATGGAATCCCTATTATTTCTTTAAGGTATTTCAATGTCTATGGACCAAGAATTGATTTTAATTCAGATTACAGTTTAGTGATTGGTAAATTTTTAAAACAAAAAGCCGAAGGCAAGCCTTTAACTATTTTTGGTGATGGAGAGCAAACCCGAGATTTTTGTTATATTGATGATGTGGTTGATGCTACTATTAAAGCAATGGAAAGTGAAAAATTAAAAGGAGGAGAAGTAATTAATATCGGTAGTGGAAAATCTTATTCAATAAATTATTTAGCTGATTTAATTGGTGGCAAAAAGGAGTATCTTGCCCCAAGAAAAGGTGATGTTAAACATACTCAAGCTGACATCACTTTAGCCAAAAAACTTCTTGCCTGGCAACCAAAAATTTCTTTTGAAGAAGGCTTAAAAAAAGTCCAAGAGTGGTTTGAGACAAAGATTAAAAATTAAGAACGATGCAAGAAAAATCATTATTTAAAGCTTCTTAAAATAGTTGAGAAAATTAATAATCAGTTAATGGCAGAACAGGTAATCGAAGGCTCTGAGAAATTTCTCAAAAAGAGAATAAAAAACAAAATGGAAAACCTAAAAAACAAAAAATTAGCTTTGTTTTTTACTAAAGGAATTTCTTTGGAAGTTTGGGAAAAAGTGGGAAATTTAGATAGGGAAATTAAACTTTACCAAAAATTAGCAAGTTATTTTAATGAAATTTATTTTTTTACCTATGGAGATAAAGAAGAGTCAAAATACCAAAAGCTTTTTCCCGAGAACATAAAAATTTTCTCTAAAAAATGGAATTTATCTTCAAGTTTTTATAGTTTGCTTTTGCCTCTTTTTTATAAAGAGAAGATAAAAGAAGTAGATATTTTAAAAACAAATCAAATGCCGGGTTCTTGGAGCGCAGTAATAGCAAAGTGGCT
>CAZNFF010000060.1:0-2739 GCA_964572495.1 uncultured Candidatus Saccharibacteria bacterium | reverse complement strand
GTTTGAACTGAACAGTCAATATAGCCTTCTTGATAAATGATTGCTGAATGCCAAGCGCAATCTGAATGAAGACCAGAAAATTGAATCCAGAAATAGACTTTGTTTCTTCCTTCCTTGAGGGAAAGTTGTTCGCAAATATCAGAAGGAAGGGTGTAGGTCTCATCAAATTCAACTTTGTCGGTCATTCCTAACTCTTCTCTTTTATCTGGCCAAGGAACATCTTCAGGATAAGTAACACCCAATTTGTAGAATTCAGTTTCTTTAAACGCTTCATTAATTACCACCACATCGCAAGCCAATGTGTTTTGGTGAAGGCACAAAGGATAATCAATCCCACAATGAAAACCACCTTTTAACTCTCCGCATCTTCTTCCCACAGTGCATTCACAACTATAGTCATCTGGAAGGATCTCTCCTTCATAATTACTGGTAGCTCCAAGACAATCTTTACAAGCATATACAAAAGTATTGATATAGTTTTCCTTTTCTTCTTCACTTGGATAAAGTAAAGTCACAAAATCTTTAGGGTTGTCTATGTATTTACTTACATAAAAAGTCACTTTATTGTAGTATGCCCCATTATTACAGTCAGGAAAATTGAAATATCCTTGAAATTCAATTTTATCTCCTGGTTTAAAAGTTTCTTCGGGATAAGGACGGTTTAAAAACCATCCTAATGCTCCCGATCCTTGCGGCTCATCACCTAAATGAACCAATTCTTCTGCCCCAAAAACATCTGCCCCCAAAAAAGTCCCAATCCCAATTAAAAGAAGGAAAATCAAAATTTTTCTTTTCATATTAGTTTTAATTATAAAACTCACCGCAATGATGAGCAAGATTAAGAAAAGAGTTAAAGGAAGAATAATGTTTTTATTTTTTTCAAAAAAGCTTGGTTTTTTTGAAGTGAATGGAGTTACTTGAAGTTTGTGAGAATCTAAAATTTTGCCATTTTTAACAATTGCAACTTCAATTTTTGGATTTTCCACTTTTCTTTGAATTGGGACTTCGACTATTTCAGTTCCGCTTTTAAGTTCAATTTCTTTTTGAGCTTCTCCAACTAAATTTCCTTTTTGATCAAACATTTTTACCTGAAGCTGGGCTTTTTCGCCTCCAAAACGAAAATCAGCTGGACCGGTATAACTGATTTCAATTTTGGCTTTTTCATTAGCTTGATAAGAGTTTTTATCAGTCTTGACAAATAAAATTTCGGCATCATCAGGAGAGGAAACAATCCAGCGGAAATAGATTGAATTGGAAATTGGCTGATTGGTGGATTTTTCAAAAAAGGTGACTTTGGAAAGATAAGTGTCAGGAGTGGTTAAAGGAGGAAGAGAGTAAGTTAAAGTTTTTTGAGAAGAAGGATTGAAAGTGATTTCTTTTTCTTCTTGAACTTTAACAATTTTTCCACCTTCGTTTCTTTTGTAGGTGATGATTTTGGGATAGGCAGTAATAGTGAAATTGGAATCATTGGCAACATCAAAAATGATTTGAAGCGTTTCTCCAGGGTTGCAATAAGCACCAGTTCCTGGAGGATATTTTTGTTTTCCTTCTATTAAAAACCAAAAATTGTAAAGGAAAAGAAATTTTCCTTCGCTTTTAATATCAATTTTTTGATCGATCCAGCCTAATTTCTCGCCTCGGCTTGTGGCTAATTGAATTCTGAAAATAAATTTTCCTTTGGGAAGATTTAAAGGAAGTTTGTAAGAAAAAGATTTGGTGATTTCTTGCTGGGGTGCTAAAGAGAAAGTTTCTTTCTCAGTTTTGGTATCAAGAAGGCTTCCAATTTTACCTTTTGAGGTTTCTTTAAAAAGTTGATAATGAATGACAATGTCATTGACATAAGTTTTTTCAAAATTTTTTATCACAACTGAACCCTCAACTTTTTCTTGAGGATTAAAACTTGTTTTGGAAAGAGAAATTTTAATTGGAATAACTTGAGGAACGGCAATTAAGGTGGCATTTGCGATGCCAAAAAAAGCAAGAAAAAGAGGAAAAAGGAAAAAAAGGGATTTTTTGGAAAAGAAATGAGAAAACATTTTTGATTTGTTTGGTATTTGCCACCCAAAAGGCGCAGAGTATAATATCATAAAAGTTGCAAAATTAAGAAAATATTATCCTCTGCGCCTATGGTTAGAATTTTAAAAAAACCAAAAAGAAAATCAATAAAAAGAAATGTGGAAAACTTTTTTCCTATTTCTACTGCAGATGATAAGATAAATTGGTACCACTTCCCATCCACCAGAAATTAAGTTAAAAAAGACTTTTTTCTTTATCACTCTCATCAAGTACAAACAACTTTTTATCTCTAATTTTTTTATTTTGTACTTAAATGAAAATTACGTAATTAATTACGTAATAAATTACGTAATTTGTTACGTAACAAGTTACGTAATTTAAAAAATTCCAAATTCCAAGCACCAAATTCCAATTAAATCCCAGTTTCCAAATTCCAAAAATTTTGTTGCGTTCGCAGCAAAATTTTCAAAATTCTTTATTTAACTTTTTCAATTTAACTTTTTTCAAAAATTGAAATTTTGCTGTGATCGCAACAAAATTTCAATTTTTTGTTTTTTTACTTTTATTCTTTTGAATTAGATTTGAAAAAATTCAAAGATATTTCTCCAGATCTAAAACTTTTAAAGACAATCCAGTTAATGAAAATTTCAATGGCACTTTAAAAAGAGAGTTTTTAAATCTTGGAAATTTTACTCCAGACCCTCAAAAATTCACCCAGCTTTT
>CAZNFF010000059.1:1321-2880 GCA_964572495.1 uncultured Candidatus Saccharibacteria bacterium | reverse complement strand
CACTGAGCTACATGCCCATTTTTTTAATAGTTTTAATTTTTTCTAAATGAAAATGAATTTCTTTTTTGGGGGATTTAATGGTCAATGCCTGATGAAGTTTTTTTACCAAAAATCCAAAAATTCCTACTGATCCTCCAATTACCAAAATCAAAAGCAGAAGAGAAATCAAAGGGTAACCATATTTTAGTTTTGGATCAATTTCTTTTAATTCTTCAATATCCAGCCCTTTTTCTTTTTTAAGGATTCTTTTGAACATTTCTTACAAAAATTTTACCTTTTCCGGCAAAAAAGTAAAGACCCTCACTTTCAAGAAAGCTTACTTTAGGAATTTGAAAAGAAACAGAATAAGGCGCATTTTCTAAGCTTTTAAAAAAATTAACTGCTCTTTCAAAATCTCCTTTAAAAGCAAATTCAATTTCAACCCATTTGATATTTTTTTCTTTTTTAATATCTCCAATTTGAAATTGTGCCTCAAGATTTCTCATTTTGCTTCTTTCTTCTAAGTCGCTTAAAAGATTAAAAACATCTTTTTCTTCTGGTAAAAGCTGATAGATTCTTGGAAAGTATTTCTCTGCTTCCTTTTTCTCTTTTTGAAGCGAGGCTAAACTTTCAAAAAAATTAATGGTACTCTGAGTTTGAAGCCGAAGATTTTTTATTTCATCAATCAATGAAAAAATATCTTTAATCAACCAAATTTCCACTCCTACCAAAACTAAAATCAAAAGCCAAGCAATTCCTTTTTTTAGCCAGGAAAAAGAAAATCTTTTCATAAAAATTAAGATCCGGCAGAAGAAGAAAAATCTTCTTCTGCCGGATTTTTTAATAAGCTTAGATTATTTTTCTAAAATATCTTTAAGTTTTGCAATTAGTTCTTGAGCATATTCTTTTCCTCCAAGCCCAAAAGCAATACCTCCGGCTAAGGCAAACATGGCAATAATTCCAATGACAATCGAGTTAATAATCGTAGTTGCCACTCCAAGTTGAAGCAAAGCAGAAAGAATTCCAAAAATAAACACCGCCCACCAGCAAAGATTTCCTAAAAACTGAGCTCGCTTGAGATTAGCGGCACTTACTGAACCTTTCACAATACCTCTCAAAAGATCAGCTGCTAGAACGCTCAAAAAGACAATCAAAACTGCTACAAAAACATTTGGAAGATATCCAACGACTCTTGAAAGAAACTCAGAAACTCCTTCAAGATGCCAGATATCAGCAACCGCAACCAAGAAAGCAATAATGATAATCCAATAAACTACTTTTCCTAAAAATCTTCCAGAATTCAATTGATAGCCGGCTCGCTCAACCACTTCCTTTACTCCAGCTCGCTCAAGAGCAGCATCAATTTTCAAAGCAGAAATAATTCTTTCTACAATTTTCTCAAGCCCAGAGGCAATAATTAAACCGACAATGAAAACAATTAATCCTCCAATAAGCTCTGGTAAAAATCCAATTACTTTTCCAAAGACTCTTTGAAGAGCTTGAGCTAAAATTTCACCCCAGTTTGAAAGATAACTCATAATTTTTTTCTTTTCTTAATTTTTTCCGACCTTTTAACTTAA
>CAZNFF010000059.1:0-1221 GCA_964572495.1 uncultured Candidatus Saccharibacteria bacterium | reverse complement strand
CTTTTAACTTAAATTAAATTTTAACCTAAAAATTAAAATTAATCAAAAAATTTGTGGAAAATTTAAAAACCAAGATATCTTAAAAAATCATCAATTAAACTTGGATGACCCTCTTTCTCTTCTAATTTTTCCTTTAAAATAGCTTTTATTTTTTCAATTTTTGATTTTTCTTTTGGAAGCAAAATTTCTTTGGAAAAAGAAAAACGAGATTTAGGATAAAGTTTAAGATAAAAATTGTCATTGCTTTCAAAAATAGCAAAAGAGGAGAAATTTGAAAGAGGGAAAGAGTCATCATTTAAATGAAGTTTTTCTTTGTCTAAAGAAACTTTTAAAGAAGAGGTTTGGAAAAAATGAAGCACCAAAAGTCCAAAAAAGATGATAAAGAGAAGAAAGGCAAAGAAATATTCTTTTTGAGAAAAAGTGTAAATTAAAAGAAGGACTAAAATAAAAATTTCAACCAAAAATAGTTTTTTGGAAGGAGATTTAAAAGGAATCTTCCATTCAATTGGCTTAAAAAAATTTTCCATTGACTTTAAAGAATGTAAATCTTAGCTTTTTTAATTCCAAAAAGTTTGGCTTCAAAAGAGCTTGGAAACCAAATATCAATTCGATCCTTAAATCGAGGATTCATTCGATCTTCAACAACAAAAATTTTTTCACCAAAAACTTCAGGAATTTTAATTTTAGTACCTAAAGGAAGAAAATTGGAAGCAACAATGCCAAAGTAAGGTCTTTTTCCAGAAGCAGTAATATAAGGATCTTCATCAGTTTCTTCAAAAGAAGAACTATAGCCAGTTAAAATTACTTCCATTACTTGAGGGGTTGTTGGAGAAAGCTTGGAGGTAAGAAAAAAATCTTGAAAGGACTCTGAACTTGAAGAAAAAGGACTATCAAAGGCTTTTAAAGGAAAAAGAAGAGAAAAAACCAAAATAAAAGTGAGGACGAAGCTTCGTTTACTACTACTCATTTTTAAAGTTAAAATTTTTGACCTTTAAAAAAAGAGCTCTTTTTGAGCTCTTTTGAGGAATTTTAATTATTTTCCTTTTTCTGTCAAGTCAGAAAGAAAAATAATCTTTTTTTCCCAATTCTTAGCTACCAGCTCTTCCAATTTTTCTTTTCCAAAAAATTCTTCAAAAATTTTATTCCAAAGAGCTTCTTGATGATGGTAAAGATATTTAATTCCTTCTTTTTCTTTGACTAAAGACATGACATTATCAATAA
>CAZNFF010000058.1:0-2897 GCA_964572495.1 uncultured Candidatus Saccharibacteria bacterium | reverse complement strand
TTCATTTAAGCACAAAGTAAAAAATCGAGAATAAAAAGTGTTTGTATTTGATGAAAGTTATAAAGATTAGCGGAAGTGAAGTGTGGTCAATGCATCTTGTCATCCGCATTCATACTTTCTTTAAACCCGAAAAAATAAAACCCAACTTCCAATTTAACCCGAGAAAAATGGAAATCAACTTCCAAAATTCTCGGATTGAAAATAGTTTTAAATTATTATCAAAAAGACGCTTACCGGGAGAATTAATATTTTTTCTTTTTCAAAGAACTGAAAATCAGATTTGGAAAGAAGAATTTTTTGCTTTAAATCAATTTTAGGAAAATCTTTAGGGGTTAATTTAGATTGCCATTTAACTTCAATACCACAGCTTTCAATAAAAAAATCTACTTCTTTTCTAAAAGAAAGATAAAAAACATTTTTAAACTTTCTTATTAAATGCTCAGCCACAATTCCTTCAACAATTAAAGGAATTTCTTTTTCTTCAACTGATCTTTTGGTTAAAATCTTTTTAAAAACAGAAAAAAGAAAAGGGTCAATAAAATAAACTTTTCTCATTTTTCTAAAAACCTCGGTTTTTTTTGAAAAATCAAATGGGAAAATATTTCTTAAAACAAAAAGCTCTTCCAAAATTTCTAAATATTCGCGAACAGTAACATGAGAGCCAATTTCCATTTCTTTAGCCACTGAATTTAAAGAAAATTTAGTGCCATAATTTTTCAAAAGCGCCATTAAAATTGCTCTGCTAATTCTTTCACTTCTTTCAATTTTAGCAATATCAGAAATCAACCAGTTCCAATAAATCTCATAGGTTTCTTCTCTGATTTTTCCTTCTTCCATCAACTCATACATACTTCTTGGAAAACCACCACATTTAAGATATTTCTCAAATAAAAAAGAAATTTCTTTAAAAAAGAAAAGAAATTCTTTGGCTCTTTGAAAAATTTTTTTAATTTCAATTCTTTTAATTTCTTTTTCCTCAATTTTCTTTTTTAAATTTTTACTTCCAAAAACTTGGCAAAATTTTTTAAAAGACAAAGGCAGAAAATCAATTCTTTTTAAATCTCGACCAGGAAAAGTTTCTTTTTTTAAAGCCAAAGATGAAGAGCCAGAAATATAAAATGTTTTTTCTTTTTTTAGAGAAGAATCCAAAATATATTTAATGGCTTTTTGCCAATCTTTAACAAAAGTAATCTCATCAAAAAAGAAATATTTTTTGCCAGGAAGCAAAGTATCAGAAAATCTAACAATTTCAATAATTTCATTAAAATCCTTTAAAGGCTCACAAGAGAAATAAATTAATCTTTTAGGATCAACTCTTCTCTCAATTAGATTTTTAATCGCTAATTTAAGAAAAGTAGTTTTTCCGACCTGTCTTGGTCCGACAATTAAAAAATTCCCTTCTTTAAATTCAAAAAATAAAGGGTGTTTTTTAGATAAAGCCTCTTTTACTTTTTCATCCTCTTTGATTTTTTCCTTATCTTCCCACCAAGGATTTTGCTCAACAATTTGTTGAATCTCCATTTTGATATTTAACTGTCAAAAATCTCAAAAATTTTGTTTCTCATTATCAAAAAGTGAAACATTTTTGATATCTCAATGTCAAACTCTTGAATTTATTTTAATTCTACTAAAACTCAAATTTTTAGCAATAACCGGTATCTTATCTTTTGCAGTAAAAACTTGAGAAAGCTTGCTTTTCTTTTAAAATAGATTTTAATGAAGCTTAAAAAAATTCTTTTTAAAAATTTAACTTTAAAGCAAACCGTTGCCAAAAATTTTTTTTGGCTTTCTTTTTCTCAAATTTTTTCCAAAATTTTAAGAGCTACTCTTTTTATCCTTGCGGCTCGAATTTTGGGACCAAAAGAATATGGAAATTTTGCTTTTGCTTTAAGCTTAATCTCTCTTTTTCTTATCTTTGGTGATCTTGGACTTTCTTCTTTAATTACCCGAGAATTTCCTAGAAGAAAAGAAAATTTAGGTGAGTTTCTTTCAACTTCACTTTATCTTAAATTTGTTTTCATTCTTTTCTTTAGCTTTGTTATTTTACTCTCCCAGTTTTTTATTCCTTCAAAAGAAATCAAAGTTTTAATTTTTCTTTTGCTCTTAATGGGAATTTTTGAAAATCTTTTGTTTTTTTTCTATGGCATTTTTCGAGGCAAAGAAGAAATGGAAAAAGAAGCTTTTATTTTCAGCTTGGAAACTTCAATCACTTTTCTTCTCGGAATTTCTTTTCTTTTTCTTTTTCCTTCAGCTAAAAACCTTGCTTTAGCTTACTTTGCCGGAAGCTTTTTGGCTTTTTTAGCTTCTTTTTTCTTTTTAAAACAAAATTTCAAAAATTTATTTTTTTATTTTCAAAAAAACCTTGCCAAAAAAATTGCCCTCGAAGCTTTTCCTTTTGCTTTTGCTGGCTTTATTGGAAATCTTTTAACTTATCTTGATGTGGTAATGATTGGTTTTCTTTTAAAAAATTCAACTTTAGTCGGAATTTACAGCGCTCCTTTAAAAATTATCAGAGTCCTTTTTCTTCCAGCTGGACTTTTAGCCACTTCCCTTCTTCCAGTAATTTCAAAAAAAATTCCTCAAGAAAAAGAGTTAATAAAAAAATCAATTTCTTTTCTTTTTTTACTTGCCTTTCCTTTAAGCTTTGGCGGATTTTTCCTTTCCAAAGAAATTATTCTTTTTCTTTTTGGTCCGGCTTATCTTGAAAGCACCAAGATTTTTTCAATTCTAATTTTCCTTCCTTTAATTGTTTATCCAACCACCATCTTTGGCTATCTTCTCTTTGCTTATAATCTTCAAAGAAAAAACGCTCTTTTTTCTTTAGCAAGTGCGGCTTTAAATTTCTTTTTAAATCTAATTTTAATCTTAAAATTTGGCATTGTTGGCGCTGCCAGCGC
>CAZNFF010000057.1:0-3031 GCA_964572495.1 uncultured Candidatus Saccharibacteria bacterium | reverse complement strand
TTAAAAACGGCTTTGGGAAAACCCAAAGCCGTTTTAAAAAACTATTTACTTTTCAAAAAAATCAGCTTTTTTAGGAAAAATTTTTCTTTTTAAACAATTAACCAACCTTGTTCTTTCATCAAATCTCATCAGCCGCATCATTGTTCCTTGTTCTTTTATGCAAAGATACTCTTCCTTTTCAGTTTTAAAAATCCAACCATAGGTAGGAAGAAATTTAAAAGGTTGGATTAAAATCTCAGTTAAAGCTTTTTTAGAAGAATTTCCTTTACTTAAAAGAATCTCTACTTTCTCCCGGTTAGCTTGTCCTAAAAAAGCTCGATAAAAATAACAATCAGGTGTTTCTTTCACTTGAACTCTAATTCTTGGAAATTTGGCTTTTCTTTTTCTAAACTTTCCTTTAATTATCAAACGGCTAAAATATTTTTGCCAGATTAAATTTCTCAATTCTTCTTCTTTCATTTCCAAAATTTCTTTTTTTAAAAGAGACAGACTTTCTCTTGAAAAAAAGGAAAGATTAAAAAAGACTTTCTTAAAAATCGCTCTCTGTTCTTCTAAAGAAAGCTCAGAAAGAAATTTTTTTAATTTCTTCTCTATCCTTTCATCTATTTTCCTCACTTTTTTTAACATTTTTAAAATCCTTTCTTCCATCTTCTCCTCCAAAAAATAATCCATCAAAATATTTACTCCATCTCTGCCATACTTTAAAAAAATCTCCATTTTCCTTAAACTAGGAGAAGCGTTTTCTTCTAAATTTTCAAAATCTTCTTTAATTTCTTTCCATTCAAATCTTAAAAACTTTCCTTTCAAGTGGGAGGGAAGATTTCTAAAAAAGTGAATGGGAAAGCCTTTCTTTTCAGCTTCCTTTTCCTGAAAATACTCTTTTGGATCAATAAACTTAAAACGATAAGCTTTCTCTAAAATCTTTCGAGCCTTCTTGTCTCCAGCACGAGCCTTTTTAAATAAAGCTTCTCTTCCTTTTTTTTCCTCCCCCATTTTAATTAAAAGATAAACCATCGGCTCAACTTTTTTTATTTCTTCTAAAATCTTCTCGTCCACTCTCTCTCACCTCCTTTTAAATTTTTTAACTTTGCTGGTTTAAAAATAAAATTTTTGAAAAAATTTTCAAGCTTGAAGGAGAAAGAATTTTTCGCTAAAATTAATTTAGCATGATCGAAGCTTATCGATTTGGTGAAATCAAAATTAATGGGGAAACTTATCATTATGATGTTTGTCTGGATTGGAAAGGAGAAATTTTAAGATGGCAAAGAAAAGAAAGTCATTGGATTGATTTGGAAGATGTTAATTTAGCTTTAGAAAAAAATCCAGAAATTTTGATTATCGGAACCGGCGCCTATGGAGTGGCAAAAGTTTCAGAAAAAGTGAAAGAAAAAGCTAATGAACTTAATCTTGAGCTTTTAATTTCTCCAACCAAAGAAGCGATTGAAGCTTTTGAAAAAAATTTAAGCGAAGGCAAAAAAGTAGTTGGACTTTTTCATCTAACCTGTTAGAAAAATTTTCTTGACAAAAAAACTTTTTTAGTTAATCTTTTTAAACAGATGAAAAAGATGAATGAGAAAAAAGAAAAGTAAGCTTTTGCCAAAGGTGGCTTTGAAGAAAAAAAGCCGCCTTTGGGCGGCTTTTTTGATAGGAATTGATAGAAAAATGAAGCAAATGAAGCCAAATGAAAGCTCTTTAAAAAGAAAATAAGGAAAGAAACACAAGAAAAGTTTTTAGCCTTCTTTTTGGACTCCAATTTTCGGGCTCCAAAAAGGCTAAGGCCCAGGGTGGATGCCTCGGGACCGGGAGGCGATGAAGGACGTGGCCTGGCTGCGATAAGCCCGGGGGAGGTGCCAGGCAACCGTTGATCCCGGGATCTCCGAATGGGGAAACCCGTCGGTGGAATAACCACCGACAGCCCTAAACCTGAAAGGGTTAGGGCGGCGAACCCGGGGAAGTGAAACATCTCAGTACCCGGAGGAAAAGAAAGCAACATGCGATTCCCCAAGTAGCGGCGAGCGAACGGGGAAGAGCCCAAACCTAACCTTGATTTTTTCAAGGTTAGGGGTTGTGGGACAGGGACATGGGCTCAGCCCGGCTTCTAAAATGGGGTTAGCCGAATGGTCCTGGAAAGGCCAGCCAGAGAGGGTGATAGCCCCGTAGGCGAAAACCTCATTTTAGAGGCTGGTCCCTGATCCCGAGTACCTCGAGGTCGGAACGCCTTGAGGGAAGCTGGGAGCACTGCCTCCCAAGGCTAAATACTCCCCGGTCACCGATAGCGCACTAGTACCGTGAGGGAAAGGTGAAAAGTAGGCCGGTGAGGCCGGTGAAATAGAACCTGAAACCCTGGGCTGACAAAGACTGGGAGCCTTAAGGCGGATCTCTTTCCGCCTTGGGTGACCAGGTGCCTATTGAAGAATGAGCCAGCGAGTTCAGGGAAGCGGCTTGCCTAAGGGCGTAAAGCCCGGAGGCAGAGGGAAACCGAGTGCGAAAAGCGCGCTTTTGGTCGCTTCCCTGAGACCCGAAGCCAGGCGAGCTTACCATGGCCAGGGTGAACTCCGAGGAAACTCGGAGGGAGGCCCGAACCGGTGGGTGGTGCAAAACCCTCGGATGAGCTGTGGTAAGGAGTGAAAAGCTAATCGCGCCTGGGAATAGCTGGTTCTCCCCGAAATAGCTTTCAGGCTAGCGGCCGCGAAAACCGGTAGGGAGGTAGAGCACTGGATGGTTGGTTTAGGTCGATGAGACCGCCCAACCAACCAAACTCCGAATGCCCTACCGGCTTGCGGCTAGTCAGACCATGGGGGCTAAGCTCCATGGTCAAAAGGGTGAGAACCCAGACCGTCGGCTAAGGTCCCTAAATCCTGGCTAAGTGCTAAGGGAAGGAAGTCTCTTGGCCTAGACAAGTGGGAGGTTGGCTTAGAGGTAGCCATCCTTTAAAGAGTGTGTAACAACTCACCACTCAAACCCCTTTTTGGGGAGGCCAAGAGGCGCCGAAAATTTATCGGGGCTTAAGCCAGGTACCGAAGCCACGGAT
>CAZNFF010000056.1:0-3033 GCA_964572495.1 uncultured Candidatus Saccharibacteria bacterium | reverse complement strand
GTTTGAACTGAACAGTCAATATAGCCTTCTTGATAAATGATTGCTGAATGCCAAGAGCAATCTGAATGAACTCCAGAATATTGAATCCAGAAATAAACTTTATTTTTTTCTCCTTCTTCGAGATTAAGTTTTTCACAGATATCAGAAGGAAGGATATAAGTTCGATTAAATTCAATGTTATCGTACCTTCTTGCTGGATGTCCTTGGTAGGGAATGTCTGGAGGATAGATAGCACCGAATTTATAAAGTTTGTAATAGCCAGGTATTGTGCTGCGGTATTCGTCAATCACTACAGCAGAACAGCCTGTTTCAAAAAAAACTTTTTCACAGTCGTAGCCTCCTTTTTCATCTCCGCATTGCCCTCCATAACAGCAGAAACAGCTCTGATCATCAGGAATGATAATTCCTTCATAACCACTTGAAGCGCCAAGGCAGTTGTAACAAGCATTTTTACCTTCCCACCATACTTTTTTATCACTTACATAAAAAGTGATTTTGTTGTAATAAAGACCATTATGACAGCCAGGAAGAGTAACATATCCTTGAAATCTAATTATTTGTCCTGGGTTAAAAGTTTCTCCAGGATAAGGACGATTTACAAGGTATCCAAAATCATTAAACCCACTTGGTTCACTGCTCCGATGAATCAATAATTCTGCGCCAAAGGTATTGGTTTTAAAAAAAACCCCTATTCCAAGTAAAACAAGAAATAATAAAATTTTTCTTTTCATGAAATTATTTTTTTAACACTAGGAAAATCACTAAGACGATCAGTACAACCAAAAGAACGCCCAAAGGAAGAATAATATTTTTATTTTTCTCAAAAAAGCTTGGCTTTTTTTCCGAACTTACAAACGGATTTACTTGAACTTCATGAGAATCTAAAACTTTTCCCTCTTTGACAATTGCTACTTCAATTTTTGGATTTTCTACTTTTCTTTTAACTGGCACTTCAATGATTTCAGTTCCTACTTTAAGATCAATTTCTTTTTGAACTTCTCCAACTAGATTTCCTTTTTGATCAAACATTTTTATTTGAAGTTGAGCTTTACCTCCTCCAACACGAATATCCGCTGGACCAGTATAGCTGATTTCAATTTTAGCCTTTTCATTGGCTTGATAAGAATTTTTATCAGTTTTGACAAATAAAATCTCAGCATCATCAGGAGAAGAAACAATCCAGCGGAAATAAATTGAATTTGAAATTGGCTGGTTGGTGGATTTTTCAAATAAAGTGACTTTGGAAAGATAAGTGTCAGGGGTGGTTAAAGAAGGAAGAGAATAAGTTAAAGTTTTTTGAGATGAAGGATCGAAAGTAATTTCTTTTTCTTTTTGAATTTTGATGATTTTTCCACCTTCATTTCGTTTGTAGGTGATGATTTGAGGATAGGCAGTGATGGTGGAATTGGAATCGTTGGAGACATCAAAGATGATTTGAGGAGTCTCTCCGGGTTTGCAGTAAAAGCCAACCCCAGGAGGATATTTTTGTTTTCCTTCTACTAAGAACCAGAAATTGTTAAGAAAAAGAAATTTTCCTTGAGTTTGGATAGTAATTTTTTGATCAATCCAACCCAATTCTTCACCTCGAGCCGTAGCTAGTTGAATTCTCAAAATGAATCCTCCTTTAGGAAGATTTAAAGGAAGCTTGTAAGAAAAAGATTTAACAATTTCTTGCTGAGGTGCTAAAGAAAAAGTTTCTTTTTCAATTTTGTTATCAAGGAGATCTCCAGCTAAACCTTCTGAATCTTCTTTGAAAAGCTGATAGTGAATTACTATATCATTAACATAAGACTCTTCAAAGTTTTTTATCCAAACTGAACCTTCAACTACTTCTTGAGGATTAAAAACTGTTTTAGAAAGAGAAATTTTGGTGGGGATAACTTCGGGAACTGAAATAATGGCGGCACTTGCAAAACCAAAAAACGCAAGAAAAACCGGAATGAAGAAAACAAAAATTTTTTTAGAAAAATGTTTCATGGTAATCTATTTCTATTTTAAAAGAGAGAAAATATGAAATCAAGAAAAAATGTGGAAAACTTTGGAGAGTTTTTCTCTTGATTTTTGTCAAAATTTTATTAAATTTTAATTTGAAATTTTTGCGGGGTGGTGTAATTGGTAACACCCGGGACTTTGGATCCCGTGATCCAGGTTCGATCCCTGGCCCCGCAGCCATCTTAAAAGCCGGCTTCCGCCGGCTTTTTGAATTTTTTAAAAAGATAAATTAAAATTTAAAAAATGGGACTTGAGAAATATTGGCAGAAAAGAGATTTCAAAAAAACTCCTGAGCCAAAAGGAAAAGTTTTAAAGACTTCAAAAAATAGATTTGTGGTTCATGATCATTATGCTTTGAAAGCTGGTCATCATCATGACTTAAGATTAGAAATGGAAGGAGTTTTAAAATCCTGGGCAGTCCCAAAAGGAGTGCCAGAAGAAAAAGGAAAACGGGTTCTTGCCATTTCTACGGAGGATCACCCAGTAAGCTACGCTAATTTTCAAGGCGAAATTCCTCGGGGTTGCTATGGAGCCGGAGTGGTTAAAATTTTTGACAAAGGCACCTATAAACTAATTGAAAAAACTGAAAATAAAATTGTTTTTGAACTTAAAGGAAAAAAATTAAAAGGAAAATATACTTTATTAAAATTCAAAAAACCAACCCACTGGCTTTTATTCAAAAGCAATTAAAAAAATTTCTCCAGAGCTAAATCTTTCAACAATCTAACCCATAAAGTCTAATTCTCAAATTCTTAAGAAACATTGAATAGGACTGGCTTGGCGTTATAATTTCAATGAATTGGGTTTGGTAGATTTGAGCTTAAAAAATAAAAAAATTCGCTTTATGAGTTCTAAACTCATAACTTTAGTTGGGATTTTAATTTTAGCTTGGCTTTTGGTTTTGGTTGGTTTAAAAGTGAAGTTAATAAAAAAAGATTTTTCTCAAAAAAGGATTTTAGTTGAAAAGAAAGCAAAGGAAGAAGAAATAAAAATGGAAAAAGAACTCAAAGAAAAAGAAATTAAAGAAGAAAAAGCTTCGGA
>CAZNFF010000055.1:0-3107 GCA_964572495.1 uncultured Candidatus Saccharibacteria bacterium | reverse complement strand
TCACTCACAAAATGCGGTCTTCCTCCTCCTTGAATCCAAACAACCACCTCATCGATCATCATTTTCATTAAGTGATGTTTTAAAACATCAACAGCTGCTCTTGTTGCCCATTCTTTTGTCCACATTGCCCACTCTTTAATCCAATGAGCAATATGATGTTTAATCCACTCCCACCAATTAACTACCTCTACAGGTTCGGCAGCTTTCACTTCTTTTGGTTTAAGAAAAACTCCCCACAAAGTAAATGAAGAGCAAATGAAAAAGATTAAAATCAAAGATAAAAATTTTTGAAAATCAAGCTTTAAGCTCATGGTAAGATTTTAAAACCATCTTGGATTAATTTTTCCTCAAGAACTTCAAAGGTTTGATCAACTTTTTGAGGGAGAAGACTTTGAGAAATTTCAATCGCAACCAGAGCTTTTAAAGGATCGTTTTGATAATCTAAAATTGCTTCAACGATTTTTTGAATGAAAGAAATCAAACCAAAAATTTCTTGATGAATTTCAAGATAACCTTCAGGAACTTTTATTTTTTTAAGTTTTTCTTTTGAATCTTTAAGCTGAGAAAGAAAATTTTTTAAGGAAGAAGGGTCATTTTTTTGAAAGAAATCTCCAAGCAACTTAGATGGAGGATTTTCTTTGAAAACCTTATCCAAAGTTTTACCGAGAGCTTCAAGATACTGATTGACATTTTCTTTTGAATGAGGAATAGTTTCAATTTCTTCTTTTCTAAGCTCATCTTTTTCTACTTCAAATTGATTTAAAAGCTCAGGCATCTTTTTTTCTAAAATTTGAGACAAATTTTCAATTTCAGCTTTGCTTGAAACTGGATTTTCTTTTCCAAACTCAAGCATCATTTGAGTTGAAAGAAGAGAAGCTAAATATTGGGTGAAATTTACTTTTTTCTCTTCTAAAGACTCTTCTTTAAATGAAAAAGTGTCAGCTTCACAAAAACTTTTTTGAGAACCAAGAGTAGAATCTTTTTGGGAAGAAAAACTTTCCTTGTTTGAAGTGACTTCAACTTTTTCTTTCTTGGAAAAAGAAATTCCAGCAAAAACAAGTCCTAAAATTAAAGCCAGGCAAAAGGCAAGAAAAAAGATAATTTTTTTCTTTGAGCGTTGCTTCATTGTTTTAATTATATTTTAAAATTTTTCAAAAAACAACTTCAATTTGTGGAAAAATCAAAAAATAAAGAGAGCCTCAAAAAAGGCTCTCTTTAAAAAATTTCAAAGATTTATTTAGATTTTAAAAGAGCTTGAAGGATTTCCTGTTGAGAAAACTTTTCTCTTGGAAGACAAATCATTATTTTCTTTTTCTTTTCTACTCTTTCTTTCCAGCATTTTCCTTGGAATTTTCTTTTCAACGAAAGAATATCACAAAAGCAGTGAGAAAAACCTTGAAATACCAAAATCGGACAAAATTCTTTCCATTTTCCGTTTGAAAAACCTTCCTCAATCTTTCTTTTCATTTCTGGATAAACCGGACATTCTTTCGTTGCTTCAAAACTACATCCCGGTCCTGCAAAAGGACAAATTTTTAAAATCCTTGCTGGACAAATTTTTTGCTCCATTTTCTACCTCCTTATTTAGTTTTTAAATTTAAAAAAATCTCGCCCAGAAGGGCGAGATTTTTTGCCTTAAAATTTTTCAGAATAGATTTTTGGTAGAAACCTCATCATTTTCCTTTATTATCAAAAGTTTTTTTAATTTTTTGTCAAGAGGAAAGATAGTTTTTAGTTAAAAGGAACCGCCAGGGGCGGTTCCTTTTTTAAACTCTTCTATTTGCATTATTTCTCAGAAAAATGTTTCTTGGAAAAATAGGCAAGTTCTTTTGCGAGGGAACTAGTAAATTCCGGATCTTCTTTGATAATGCCAGTAGTTGAGACACTCCCTGCCCACACTCTGATTCTTTTCGGTTCTATGATAAAAATTTTAACTTTTTCAAAAAGAGGATTAGATTCAATTACCACAATGAAAGCTTTCTGTCTTTCACCAAGGGGAATTTCATAACCCCCCTCATTTCTCAAGAATTTTTTTACTAATGAAAGATTCTCATAATAAGAAAAATTAGTGATGATTTCTCTTCCCTTTCTTTTTTCTATTACTTGTCTTGCGGCTGCTTTGTATCCTACTTCCTCAGGAATACTTAGTTTCACTAGTGTCGCCATTTCTAGTGGGGTACAGGAGACTATCAAAAAGCTAAAGATGTAAACGAGAATAAAACCAATTCGCCTCATTTTTACCACCTCCTTTTAATTTTTTTCTATTTTCTATTCAAAATTAGAGAACATTTTTTGAAATTTGTCAAGAGTCTTTATAAACCCAAAACTTCCTCTATGGCTTCAATGATTTGAAAAGGAAGAATTTCTGACTTTACTAAATATTTTTCGGCTCCCAAAGCTTTAGCCCGATCTTTATCTGCTTCTCCAGAAAGAGCTGAAATGACAATTACCGGAATTTTTTTGGTGGCTTCATCTTTTTTTAATCTTTCTAAAATTTGAAACCCAAGTTCTTTGTCAAGAATGTAACTTCCACCTTTTTCGGGCTCTGAAAAAAGAGGCAAGATTAAATCAAGTAAAATTACATCTGGATTAATTTTTTTAATTCTTTCAAAATCTTTTTCAATATCAGTTAAGGAGTCAATGACTTCAAGCTCCCAATTAGTTTCAGAACTAATAACATCCTGATAAAACTGGACTGCATAGGAATCGTCTTCTATTAAAAGGACTTTTAAGTTTTTAGCGCTGAAAGAGTTAGCCATTATTCTTTTATTTTTCTCTTTGGATGATAAAATCAGCAATTTCTTTTAAAATTTCATTCCATTTATTTTGAGGAAGAAGCTCTAAACTTTTTTTAGCTTTTTTGATAAATTTTTTTGACAAAGAAGCGGCTTTTTTTAAAGCTGAGGTTTCCTCAATTAGCTGAATTGCTTTTTTAAGATCTTCATTTTTAATTTTTTTCTTTTTTAAAATTGCTTCAAGTGTTTTTCTTTTTGAAAAAGAAAGTTCTTTTAAAGCAAGCAAAATTAAAAGATTGCCTCCTTTTCTTTCTTCAATATCTTTTCCAATTTTTTTGCCAAACTTTTTTTCTTCTCCAAAAATATCTAAAA
>CAZNFF010000054.1:0-3173 GCA_964572495.1 uncultured Candidatus Saccharibacteria bacterium | reverse complement strand
AATTAACTCTAGATCATATTGTCATTACCACTGCTTTTAGACCAGGAAAAGTTTACCAATTCAAAGTAGAATCAATTGATTCCTTTGGCAATCGAAGCCTTTCAAAACCTTTTACCATTTTAACTCCTCAACCAAGACAAAGTGTAGTTGAATTGATTCTTAAACATTTTGAAGAGACCTTTGGATTTTTGAAGAGGTTAAGGCTTTAAGAAAAAACAAATAAATGATATACAGTTGAAATACGATAGAAATACAATTGAAATACAGTAGAGAGTATGAAAAAAATTGAGGAGGAAAAAGTTTACTATAATGCTTTAAACTTAATTTTTGAAACTAATTTTCTTTTTTTAAGAAAGCTCTATCAAAAATTTGGCTCTTTTTTTGAAATTTATCGAAATCTTAAAAATTTAAATCTTTCCTTCAAAATCTTTGAAAGATATAAAAAAATTGATCCTTCTCTTGAATTTGAAAAATTGAAAAAGCAAAAAATTGGCTTAATTTTATTTTTTGAAAAAGATTTCCCAGAAAATTTAAAAAAGATTCAAAATCCTCCTTTAGGAATTTATTTTTCCACTTTTCTTTCTTTAAAAGAAATTTTTTCTTCTCCTTCAATTGCCATCGTCGGCACCCGAAAACCAAGCTTGTATGGAAAAGAAATTGCGGAAAAATTTAGTTTTGAGCTGGCAAGCTTGGGATTCAATATTGTCTCTGGCTTAGCTTTAGGAATTGATACTTCTGCCCATCAAGGAGCGATTAAGGCTCAAGGAAAAACTATTGCCGTTTTAGGTTCGGGAATTGATCAAATTTTTCCTTCAAGCAATCTTTCTTTAGCAGAAAAAATTAAATCTTCTGGGGTAATTTTTTCTGAATATCCACTTTCAAGTCCGCCGCTGCCTTATCATTTTCCTCAAAGAAACCGAATTATTGCTGGGCTTTCTTTAGGAGTTTTAGTAGTGGAAGCACCAAAAAAATCTGGAGCATTAATTACCGCTAAAATTGCCTTGGAGGAGGGAAGAGAAGTTTTTGCCATCCCTGGTTCTATTTTTTGGAAAAATTTTGAAGGAAATCATTTTCTTATCAAAAAAGGAGCCAAACTGGTAGAAAATATTGAAGATATTTTAGAAGAGATAAAATCCCAAGCTCAAATTCAATTTCCAAAAGAAACTTTTTCTTTTAATTTTGAGAGCAAAGAAGAAAAAGAAATTTTTGAGATCGTAAAAAACTTTCCTGGAATTGAATTTGACAAAATCTGCTCCTCTTCTAAAATTTTCCCAGAAAAAGTTGCTTCTATTTTAGCTTTGCTTGAAATCAAAGGCTATCTTAAAGAAATCAAAGGAAGATATTATCCTTTAGTTTAAAACCATGAATCTTATTATCGTTGAATCACCAACCAAAGCTAAAACCATTTCGAGTTTTCTTTCCAAGGACTACAAAGTTGTCGCTTGTCTTGGTCATATTCGAGATCTTCCAAAAAGAAGGTTAGGAATTGAAATTGAAAAAAACTTTCAACCTCACTATGTTATTTCTAAAAGATCAAGAAGAATTGTTAAAGAAATAAAAAAATTAAGCCAGAAAGCAAAAAAAATTATCCTGGCAACTGATGAAGATCGAGAAGGGGAGGCGATTGCTTGGCACCTTTTAAAAGTTCTTTTTCCTCAAAATCAAAAAGATTATGAAAGAATTGTTTTTCATGAAATCACCAAAAAAGCAATTGAAGAAGCGCTTAAAAATCCAAGAAAAATTAATTTAAACCTTGTCAATGCCTGGCAGGCACGAAGAATTTTAGATCGGTTGGTTGGCTATTCTCTTTCTCCTTTTTTATGGAAAAAAGTAGCTCATCGACTTTCTGCTGGAAGAGTTCAATCAGCTGCGCTGAAACTGGTAGTTGAAAGAGAAAAAGAAATTGAAAATTTTGTCCCTAAAGATTACTTTACCATTGAAGCTTTATTTGAAAAAGAAGGAATAGAATTTGTTGCCAACTTAATTGAAATCGATGGAAAAAAACTTGAAAGAACTGAAATTGATAAAGAAAAAGCTGAAAAGATTTTAAAAGATTTGGATAAAAATTTTTTGGTCGTCAATGTGTCTAAAAAAACAATTTCCAAAAATCCTTTGCCTCCTTTAATTACTTCAACGATGCAACAAGAAGCCTATCGGCTTTATCGTTTTTCAGCTAAAAAAACAATGCTTCTAGCCCAAAGGCTTTATGAAGGAATTGAAATCGAAGGAAAACCCAAAGGATTGATTACTTATATGAGAACTGATTCTTTTAATTTAAGCCAGGAAGCAATCGAAGCTGCCAGAGAATTTATTAAAGAAAACTTCTCTTCAGATTATCTTCCTCAAGTTCCAAATAAATTTAAAAGAAAATCAAAATTAGCTCAAGAAGCTCATGAAGCTATCAGACCAACTGATGTTAATTTAATTCCTGAAAAAATTAAAAAATATCTTTCAGAAGATGAATTTAAACTTTATGATCTTATTTGGCGAAGATTTCTAGCTTCTCAGATGAAAGAAGCTAAAATTGAAAAAATTGACATTGATTTAATTTCAAATAAAATCTATAAATTCCGAGCTAGCGGTCAGCGAATTATCTTTGATGGCTATTTAAAAATTTTAGAAAGGAAGGTCTCTGAAAATTATCTGCCCCAAATTGAAGTAGGGGAGAGGCTTTTAGCAAAGGAAATTATCAAAAGAAAACATCAAACTCAGCCACCACCAAGATTTAATGATGCTTCTTTGGTAAAAACTTTAGAAGCTTTAGGTATTGGACGTCCTTCAACTTATGCTACTATTGTTTCAACTTTAATTGATAGAGGATATGTTGAAAGAAGGAAAGGTAGCTTTTTTCCTACTGAGCTTGGAAAAGAAGTAGCTTCACTTTTAAACACTCATTTTCCTGATATTGTTGATTATCAATTCACTGCCAAAATGGAAGATGAGTTAGATTTAATTGCTTCTGGCAAAAAAGATTATCAAAGTTCTTTAAAACAGTTTTGGTTTCCTTTTAATGAGAATTTGAAAAAGAAATATCAGGAAGTGAAGGCTTCAAAAGAAGTTTTAACTGAAAGAAAGTGTCCTCAATGCGGTGCGCCGCTCATAAAGCGACTTTCCAGATTCGGTTGGTTTTTAAGCTGCTCTCGCTTTCCTAAATGCCGATATAAAGAAAAGCT
>CAZNFF010000053.1:0-3245 GCA_964572495.1 uncultured Candidatus Saccharibacteria bacterium | reverse complement strand
GGTTATTGGAATGATAATTGGAGGTTTAACTTGGAAAAATCAAATCAGTGAGCTTTTTAGTTATGGAATTTCTGCTTCAGTGATCAAAAAATACCTTGAAAAAGCTATAGAGGAGGTGAGAAAATGGAAAAAATAACTTGTAGCGAAATTGCTTACCTTTTAGCTTATCCTCCCAAGGTTAACGAGCTAACTCCTTACTGGCTGGCTGAAATTATTGCGAGGGGAAGAATGATACATCAAAGGCTTGGATTTGATAATATTAAAAGCTTCCAGCGGATTTTAAAGCTTAACAGCGAAAGTATTTTGATTGTTGGCTTACCTGACCGAATTGATAACAATTTTTGCTATGAATTTAAGACTTTTAGCAGAAAAACCAAGAAAAAAGTGGTAAAATGTGGCGAGCTTCAGTGTAAATGCTATACTTTCATCACTGGTTTGCCTTCAAAGCTGGTGCTTTATGATGTTGAAAAGGAGAAAATTGTGAGCGAAAAGATTATCAGGTATTCTCCACAAGAATTTAAGCGAATTGTTAAGAAAGCTTTGCAAATCCAGAAGCTGATTAAAGAATTCAAGCAGACCTACAAAAAAATCCAAAATGGAGTATAATTTTTACAAACGCGCGGCCCCGCCAAAAAAGGCGGGGTTTTCGCTTATAAGCTGACTTTAAGTCAAACTAAAATAAAACTTAACTTAACTTTAAGTTGAGCTAAAAGTAAAGTTTCGCTTATAAAAAAGAGGGGGATTCCCTCGGGACAGAACCCTTTGGTAGCCCCCTCATCGTGATTTGCTTTGATTATAAGCTTTTTCAGCTTTTTTTCAATTTTACTTGACAAAAAAGAAAAAATGCTTATAATGAGATAATACCAGCCAGAATGAGAATAGGAGGTTGAGCTCAACCAAACTGCTCTCATTCTGGCTGGGAGCAGTTTTTTTTATTACATAAAATCTCAGAGGTTCCCGTTTTTAAAAGCAATCCAAAATGATTAAGAAAAAAATCAAAATCAATTTAGAAAAACCAATAGTTTTCTATCCTCAACTTGCCAGAGCGTTAGGTGGAATAGAAGAAGCTCTTTTTGTTCAACAACTTTATTATTGGACGGATAAAAGCAAAAATAAAGATGGTTGGGTGTATAAAACCAAAAAACAATGGGAAGAAGAAACTTGTTTGAGTAGAAAAAAACAAGACCGAATAAGAAAAAAATTAGAAGAAATGGGAATAATAGAAATAAAAAGAAAAAAAGCTAATGGTGCTCCTACCTTGTGGTATAAATTGAATGTGGATAAAGTGAATGAGCTATTAGGGGCTAATGGAAAAGTCCAAAAGGGGCCAATGGAAAAGCCCCAAAGGGACTCTTCCATTAGCCCCAATGGGACTCTTCCATATACAGAGATTACTACAGAGAATACTACAGAAAATAACAATTTTACTATCGTAAAATTGTCGTCAGACCAATCTGACGACATTTCTAACTCCTCATCTAATTTTTCAGAAACAATTAAAAAGATAAGAAAATATTTTGAGAGACACTTTACCGAGGAGTTTAATAGAAAACCAATCTGGGAATTCGGAAAAGAAGAGAAGCTGGTTAAAAGATTCTTGAAACTCTATACCGTTGAAGAAGCTTTTGACCTAATTGATGCTTTCTTCGCCTCGGATAAGCTGAACGACTACCCCTCGCTGGCGGCGGTTTTCTCCACCCATACTATCAACCTCTGGGCATCAGGAAATCTAATTGCTGATTACTGGAAATATAAGCAATTTAAGCAAAAAAGGTCGCAAAAAGAAGTTAAAGATTAATGAGATACTTCCTTTACATTATTCCTTCCAACACTTACCAGGAAATTGACGAGAATGAAAAGAAATATCTTGAAAAGCAGATGTCAAAGAAAATGCCGTTTAAATGGCAAGGAATGAGGTTAAAACCAAGTCAGATTAGGATTTTTAACGAAAAACAATATCGGATGCTTAAAGGTTGGGATTTAAACGATGAAAATGATAGGAAAGAGGTTGAGGAATATTTCAAGCGAATGAAAGAGCTTACAAGAAATTTTAATGGCGATTTAAACTATTATGGTGAGGTTTTAGATGAAAAGAAAAAATGGGTTAAAAACGATATTTTAGGCGGTGAAATTGGCTTGATCCTTTTAGCTGAAGAAATGGGAGCGATTTGCAAAAAAGGTGAAAATTGGGTGATTAAAGGCAAAGATGGGAAAACTCCAGAATGGAACTATTTTTATGAGCTTAAAAGGGCTTTGAAAGCTTATGAAGAACTTTTCACTTACAAAGATGAGGAGTGGGAAAGGGAAAATAAAGCAGGAATTGAGGCGATAAAAGAAAGGTTAAAGGCAAAATTTCAGTTATCCACACTTGACAAAGATGAAAAACAGGATAAAATAGAAGAAAATGAAACATTTTGAAACAGGCATCGTTATATAAAATAAGACAATGACAAGATTTTCAAGCTTAAACAAAAGAAAAAAAAGTGAAGAGTTATTGAAAGAAGCACAAGAATTGAGGCGATTGCATATTGAAGAAGGTATGCCAATTTTACACATCGCTAAAAAAATTAACAAAAGCTATTACTATGTTTGGCAAAGAGTTCATTTAAAGCTTAAAAATTTGCAAGATTTAATTAAAACCTCTTCCGATGGTGAAGAGGTAAAGGTCGCCAATGAAGTTAGCGAGGTTAATGAAAATGAACGAAAAGATTTTAAAGAAGCTAATTAACCTTTATCAGGATGAGGATATTCCAGATGATTTGATGTCTTTGTGGATTGAAAGATGGCTGGAGGATGAAGATTGGGATGAATGGAAAGAAGGTGATCTTTTAAGAAAAAATGAACAGGAAAATTGAAATCCTTGCCTACATCTTAATCTGGATTGGAATTGCTGTTTTTACCATCTATTCCGTTCTAACTGGAGTTGAAAGACACGAAAAAATGGAATGTGAAAGATGGATTGAAATGAGTAAACATTTGCCAGACTGGTATTGGACGGAATGGCAAATTGAGCAATGCAAACATTATGGATACCAGATACCAAATCAACAAATTAGAAGAGCTGATTAAACAGCTTGAAGAAATTGAAAGACAGCTGAAAGAAATGCCAGCGAAAATTATTGATGCTTTAGTTGAAAGTAGAGTAGAAGAAATCAGAAGGCAACAAAATTATGGAAGAGAAGAAGAAAGAAGAAGAAATTAAAAAAGCATTAGAAGAAAAAAGGAGGCAAATTTATATTGCCCAG
>CAZNFF010000052.1:0-3256 GCA_964572495.1 uncultured Candidatus Saccharibacteria bacterium | reverse complement strand
ATCAAAAATTTGAGCTGAAAGATAAACTTTGCTTTCGGTAACCGGAAGGTTTTTTCCTTCAAAATCAGGTTCAGATAAAGTGCCAGCTTTCCAGGTAAGATAGATAAAATAATTCTCTTGAGCTTGCGAGAAAGAGAAAAGAAGAAAAGAAAAAATAAGACTTGCTAAAATGTAAATTAATTTCTTTTTCATTTTCTTTTGAAAGAAAAAATTTTTCTTCGACCTCCTAGAATTGGCAGTTTGCTTTTTGAAAGAAGATAGGTCACAATTACTCCTAAAGTTCTCGCTGGCAAAACTCCTCCACTTAAAAGATCAACAATTGAAAGAGCAATCATCCAAAAAATTCTTGCTCCTTTTAAAAAGATCCAAAGATTTAAAATAAAAGAAATAATCAAACCAATCAGATAAACACCAAACCAGACAATTATTCCTAAACCTGGAATTCCTAAGCTAAATCCTCCAATTACTTCACAAACGTCAGCTCCTATTGCTAATAATAACATAAAAAAGAAATCAATGGAAGAGATCATAAATTATTCAGGCTTGGTAGTAATAAGTTTATGTTCGGTGTACGAAGAAATAACCTTTATTGGAACATGACCTAAAGAAGTTAAAAAAAGTCCTTCTCCAACATCAAATCTTTCTAAAAGCCTTCTTTCTACCTCTGAAAGACCTAAAGTTTTAGCGATTAATTTACTGTTAGCCGGAGAATTTTTAAGAAGGAATTGAAGGGAAGAGTTAGTGATAATCGGCATACCATAAGGAGAATTCAAAAAATCACTGATATTTTGGGTAATAGTGGTAATACCTAAAAGATATTTTCGGGCTCTTTTTACCAAAGCTGAAAGATAAGAAGCAGAATCAGGATATCTCATCATCCACCAAGCCTCATCAATTAAAACAATTCTTCTTTTAAGATTACTTCTAATTGAATCCCAGATGAAATTTAAAATAAGATACATTGCAATTGGTCTTAATTCTTCTTCTAAATCTCTTAAAGAAAATACCACCAATCGATTTTTAATTTTAATAGTGGTCGGATGATTTAAAAAGCCAGCATAAACTCCTTTGGTATAAGGATAAAGCCTTTGAGCCAACTCCTTTCCCCCTTCCATTCCTTCTAAAACTGCTTCAAGGTCAGAAAGTAAAGGATATTGGCTGATTTTAGAAAAATCAGTTTTTGGAGTGATATCTCTTAACTCATAAACTTTTTCTAAAGCTTGATATAAAAGTGGTTCTTTTTCTGGAGGGATTTCTTTAAGCATTAATTTTAGAAGACCAACTAAAGTTAAAATGTTTGATTTTAAAATTTCTTCATTTGATTCATCAGGTGAGCCTTTAGGAAGATCAAAAGGATTAATTTTATAATCTGAAGCAATTGAGATATCAAAAAAATCTCCATCCAAAGCAAAAGCAAGGTTTTTGTATTCTTTTTCTGGATCAATTATTAGAACTTCAATATCTCTCATCAAAGATCTAATGGTCTCAAGCTTTGCAAAATAGCTTTTACCAGCACCGGATTGAGCAAAAATAAGCATATTAGCATTCTCAAGGGAAAAGCGATCCAGAATCACTGGGGTGCTGTTATGAAGATTAATTCCATAAAGCACTCCTTCATCAGAACATAAAGTTAAAGAAACAAAAGGAAAGAAAGTTGAAGCCGGTAAAGTATCTAAAATGTTGTGAACTTTAATTTTATCAAGTCCTAAAGGAAAACAACTTTCAGCTCCTTCCCATTGAAGGAAAACGGCTGGTTTAAGATAAATTAATTTTCCCTCAAGTAAAAGAGAAATTTCTTTTTCTGCCGCTTCAAGTTCTTCTAAACTTTCTGCCCACAAAGTCAAATAAAAGCCAACTCGAAAAAGTTTTTCTTGAGCCTTTTGAAGCGCATCTCTTAATCTTTCAATATTTTGATAAGCGGCTTCAAGTTCGGGGTCTCTGACATAACCTTTTTCTTCAAGCTCAGCAATTTGAGCCGCAATTTGAGCCGCTTTTTTTCGGAGCTGTTTTAAAGCTGAAGAGACATCAACTGGATGGAAGAAAATTCCAACATCAAAAATTCTTTCTAAATTTATGATTTCATTAAGCCAGCCAAAATCAAGATAGCTTGGATAAGAAAAAATGAAAAAAGATTTTCCGTAGAGATTGCCTAGTTTTAAGAAATTAGAATTAATTTCCAGCCCTGAAGGAGCAATGATGTTTTTTAAAATCTCAATACCGCTTACTTCTTTTAAGCTTTCTTTTGGAAGAAAAATTTTTTCTTTTTTTATCTCTTTTTTTATTTTTTTCAGAAAATCAAATTTTTTCATAGCTCAATCTTTTTTAAAATCTCAAGTCCAGTTTTTTCCATCACTCCTGGATTGTAAAGATTGTAAAGAAATTCAATTACTTCTTTGGTGTTTAAAACTTTTGTTTCTAGTCCAATTTTTTCAAGACCGCTAAGAACCAAATCAACTCTTTGAAGCAATTGAATTCTCTTTCTTTCAAAAGAAAGAGAATTAGTTTTTTTGGAAGATTCAGTTTTTTTGAAAGGAATTTTTAGAAAAGAAAAAATTGATTTTTTCGAAGAAATGATTGGTTCATCGTAAGGCACAATGACAAAAAAACTTTTTTGATAAAAAGCACCTTTTTCAACTAAACTTTTGATAAATTCAATATATTCTCTGATTTGAAGCTTTAAAAGCTCAGAAGTTTCTTTTTTTTCTTTTTCTTTTAATTTTTCCAAATAGTTTCTGAGACTAACTTCTCGAGAATGAACCACAAGCTGAAGAGAAAAATCCAAAGAATTTAAAAATTCTTGAAAGGAAGAGCAAATGATGTTCTGCTCTTCTTCTGATTTAAGCAAAAGATTGATTCCAGAAACAGCAATGATTTGCCGCAAAGAACCATTTTTAAGAATCAAGATTCCATCTTTAATATCTTCAACTTCAAGGAGTTTATGAGTTGAGGGGAATTGAGCCATGAAGATTTTTAGGTTATTTTATCTTTCATCTAAAATTTTTGCAAGCTTTTCAAAATCTTCTTTTTCAATTTTTAAAGGTCTTTTTTCTTCTTTTTTCTCTTTTCTTTTTTCAAGAAAAGAAGATTCTTCGATTTCAATTTCAATCTTCTTTTCCGGTGCCTGCCAAAAATAAAATCGGGGACGAGTAAAATGTTTTATCGCCCAAAGAACCATTTGATCAGCTCTTAAACCATAAGGACGCCAAAAAGCCAGCAAAAAAGCAACCGAAAAACAAATCACCGAAATTAAAAACCA
>CAZNFF010000051.1:0-3324 GCA_964572495.1 uncultured Candidatus Saccharibacteria bacterium | reverse complement strand
CTTGAGAAGAAAAACTCTCTTAAAAAACTTAAAAAATTTTGCCAGCTTCAAGAAGAATTTAAAGCTTTTAAAGAATTTTTTAAAAAAGCTCTCAAAGCCGAGCCAGGAAATTTACAGGAAAGTTGGATGAAAAGAATTCTTTTCAAAGAAAGTTTTGCTATTGTTGCTCCAACTGGCATTGGAAAAACCACTTTTGGAATTATTACCTCCCTTTTTTTAGAAGGAAAAAGTTTAATTATTGTTCCTACTCGAGTTTTAGCACTTCAGGTTTATGAAAAACTGAAAAAATTTTCCGAGAATTCTCAAAAAGAAAAAAAGATTTTTGTTTATCTTGCCAAAAAGAAAGATAAAGAAATTTTAAAAAAAGGAGATTTTGAGGTTTTGGTTGGTACCAATATGTTTTTACACAAAAATTTTGAAACTCTTTCAAAGTTTGAATTTAACTTCATTTTTATCGACGATATCGATTCTTTTTTAAAAAATGCCAAAAATGTTGATTATCTTTTCAAACTTTTGGGTTTTAAAGACTGGCAGATAAAACTGGCTTTAAAGGAAAGAAAAACTCAAAAACAGCTTGAGATCTTGAAAAAAATTAGAGAAAAAGAAAGAAAAAGCATTTTGGTGCTTTCTTCAGCCACTTTAAAACCAAAAACCAAAAGAGCCTTGCTTTTTTCTTCCCTTCTTGGCTTCAGCATCCAAAAAGCCAGTGTTACTTTAAGAAACATCATTGATGTCAAAAAAGAATTTTCTTCTTTAGATGAAATCTACAACTTTTTACCAAAACTGATTAAATTTTTAGGAAAAGGAGGCATTGTTTATCTTTCTTCAAAACTGGGAAAAGAGGAGATTGAAAAGCTAAAAGAATTTTTAGAAAAAGAAAAAATAAAAGTTATCAGTTATCTTGATTTTAAAGAAACTCAAAAGCTAATTGAAGAAATGAAAAAAGAAGAATTTGATGTTGCTTTGGGCTTAGCTCACATTTCTAATCCTTTGGTAAGAGGCATTGATTTGCCTGAGATCATTAAATATGTCATTTTTGTTGAAGTTCCAGAAAAAGTTTTTTCAACCAAGCTCACTTTAAATCCTTCAAACTTAACTTCTCTTTCTTTTCTTCTTTTTCCTCTTTTAACTCAAGAAGAAAAAATAAAAATTTTGGAAACGGCTTCTTTTTTGAGAAAATATTTTCATCTAAAAGAAGAGGATTTAGAAAAATTTCCCCAAGTAAAAGCCAAAGCTTTAGAGCTTAAAAATTTTTTAGAAAAAAAATTTACCTCAAAAGATTTTTTGGAAAAACTTAAAAAAAGAGAAGATGTTTTTTTGAAAGAAGAAAAAGGAGAACTTTTTTTAGTAGTTGGTGATGCCTCGGTTTATCTTCAAGGCTCGGGTCGAACTTCAAGATTGGTTGGTCCTAATTTAACCAAAGGAATTTCTTTTCTTTTATACTCTGACAAAAAAGGCTTTTTCTCTCTTAAAAAAAGGCTAAAGACCTTCTTTTTTAAAGAAGAAATTGATTTTTGGGAACTTGAAAAAGATTTCGTTTTGAAAAAAGCTTCTGAATCAAAACCTTTAAAAGAAATCAAAAAAGAAATTGAGGAGAATCGAAAAGAAGTCAAAGAATTTTTAGAAAAAGGATTTAAAGGAAAACCAAAAATTTTTAAGACCACTTTGGTTATTGTTGAATCACCAACTAAAGCAAAAACCATCAGCAGCTTTTTTGGTCGTCCTCAAAAAAGAATTTTAGAAAATTTAATTGTCTATGAAATCCCAATTGAGGAAAGACTTCTTTTAGTTTCAGCTTCCTTGGGACATCTTTTTGATTTAACCATTAAAGATGGCTTTTTTGGGGTCATCAAAAAAAATGAAAAATTTTTCCCGGTTTATGATTCTTTAAAAATTTGTCCTCAAAAAAGGATTGAGCATACCGAAAAAGATTATCTTTTAAAAAAATGCGGTTTAAATTTTAAAGATAAAAAAGATTTAGTCGAAGCTTTTCAAAGATTATCTTATCAGGTAGAAGAAGTTTTCATTGCCACCGATCCTGATACCGAAGGTGAAAAAATTGCTTTTGATATTTTCAATCATCTTAGATTTTTCAATCCCAATATAAAGCGCGCCGAATTTCACGAAGTTACTCCCAAAGCTTTTCTTGAGGCTTTAAAAAACCCCCGTGAAGTTAATTTTAATTTAGTCAAAGCCCAGCTTGTAAGAAGAATTCTCGATCGCTGGGTTGGCTTTGTTCTTTCAAGAAGACTTTGGAGAAGTTTTAAGAAAAATTATCTTTCCGCTGGTCGAGTCCAAACTCCAGTTCTTGGCTGGGTCATTAAAAGATTTTTTGAAAGCAAAAAGAAAAAAGCCCGTCTTTATTTCCGTTTAAATGGCTATCCTTTCTATTTTGATTTTGAAGATTTAGAAAAAGGAAAAAGATTTTTTGAAGGACTTGATAAGCTTCAAATCAAAATTTTGAAAAAAGAAATCAAAAAAATTCCTCCTTTGCCTCCATACCGAACCGATACCATTTTAGAAGATGCCAGCCGCTATTTTAAACTTTCTGCTAAAATGACAATGCAAATTTTACAGGAGCTTTTTGAAAGAGGTTTTATCACTTATCATCGCACCGATTCCACTCGGGTCTCTGATGCTGGAAAATATCTGGCTAAAAATTTCATTGAAGAAAAATTTGGAAAAGATTATCTTTCTTTACGTTCTTTTAAAGATAAAGAAGGAGCTCATGAATGCATCCGGCCAACCAGAGCCTTAACTTTAGAAGAATTTTATCAATTGATTACTCAAAAAATGGTGAAATTTAAAACCAATCCCTTTTTAGTTGCAAAACTCTATGGACTTATTTTCAGAAGATTTATCGCTTCTCAAATGAAACCTGCTGAAGTGGAAGAAGCTGAAGTTATTTTTGAAGCTGGGAAAGAAAAGGTTTCTCAAAAATTGGTTTTGAAAATAATTGAGCCTGGTTTTAATTTGATTTTTCCTTTAATTAAAGCTTGTAAGTTAGAGAAGAAAGTAAAAGTAGAGGAAAGAAAGTTTTATTTAGTTCCAAAAGAAAAACCTTTTTCTCAAGGAAGCTTAATTGAAGAAATGAAAAGAAAAGGACTTGGACGACCTTCAACTTATGCTTTGATTATTGATCATTTACTTCAAAGACGCTACCTCAAAGAATTTAAAAACCAGCTTTTTCCTACCAGGCTCGGAATTTTAGTTTTTAATTATCTTCAAAAAAATTTTGGAGAATATGTTAGTGAAGATTTAACCAGAAAATTAGAAGAAAAAATGGATAAGGTCGAGGAAGGAAAAGAGGATTATCAAAAAATT
>CAZNFF010000050.1:0-3335 GCA_964572495.1 uncultured Candidatus Saccharibacteria bacterium | reverse complement strand
CTAAAATTACTTTCTTCATTTCTTACCACCCCCCTTTTAGTTTTCTATTTTCTATTCAAAATTAAAGAACATTTTTTTAAATTTGTCAAGAGTTTCTACAGACCCAAAGCTTCCTCTACGGCTTCAATGATTTGATAAGGAAGAATTTCTGATTTTACTAAATATTTTTCGGCTCCTAAAGCTTTGGCGCGGTCTTTGTCTGCTTCACCTGAAAGAGCCGAGATTACAATGACAGGAATTTTTTGGGTTTTTTTATCTTTTTTCAATTTTTCTAAAATCTGAAAACCAAGCTCTTTATCAAGAATATAACCTCCTTCTTTTTTTGACTTTGGCAGCGCAGGCAAAATTAAGTCAAGTAAAATTACATCGGGATTAATCTTTTTTATTTTCTCAAAGTCTTTTTCAAGATCGGTTAAAGAATCAATTACTTCGAGTTCCCAATCGGTGTCAAAAGAAACAATATCTTGATAAAGTTGAGAAACATAATTATCATCTTCTATCAAAAGAACTTTTAATTTTTTATTCTTTTTCTTTTTCTTTTTGCTCATAGAGAGGAAGCTTGATATAAAATACCGAACCTTTTCCTCGCCCCTGACTTTTTGCCCAAATACGACCTTTGTGAAGTTTAATAAATTTCTTGGCAATATAGAGTCCTAAGCCGCTACCTTGAGTATCCATTAGTTTTCCTTGCCCGATTCTTCTAAATTTCTCAAAAAGTTCTTTTAGCTCTTCAGGAGTAAAACCAGCACCGGAGTCAGCAATTTTGATTAAAATAAAGCCGTTTTTTTCTTCTAAAGAAACTTTCACAAAACCCTTCTGGGTGTATTTAATGGCATTATCAACTAAATTGAAAATAGCTTCTCTTATTTTTAAAGGATCGCCGAAAAGTTTAGGTAAAGCTTTTTTAGGTTTTTCAATTTTAAATTCAAGATTTTTCTTTTGAGCCGCTGGAAGGAGCTCTTTATAAATATTATCCACAATTTCTTCAATTTGAAAATACCTCTTTTCAAGACTAATCTTTCCAAGCTCAATTCGAGAAAGATTTAAAAGATCATTAACTACTTTTACTAACCTTTCGGTAGCTTCAAAAGCGTTTCTTAAAGGACGAGAAAGGTTTTCTGGAAAAGGACCATATTTTTTGTTAAGAATCATCCAGAGATAACCTTTAATTAAACCCAAAGGTCCGCGAAGCTGATGGGAGGTGATGGAAACAAATTCAGTTTTGGCTTCATCAAGTTTTTTCAATTTTTGATAAGCTACTTCAAGTCGTTTTCTTAATTTAATTTCTCGAATCACGCTTTTGATAAGAGAATTACCAAAAATAAGGAAAGCGAAAAAAAGAATTCCTTTCCAAGCATATTCAAACGGAGTTTTAGAAAGGAAAAAATCAATCAAAAGCAAAATGGCAATTAAAGCAACTAAAAATTCAGTTAAAATCACTTTCACTTCAAACAACTCCTTTCTTACAATGGCATAAGCGGTGCAAGCAAGCAGAAAAAAAGTGGAATAATCACCAATCCAATAAAGATGAACGATTTTAAAAACCAAAGGGAAAATGATATTAAAAATGGCATTGGCAAGATAAAAACCAAAAAGTCCAATGAGGAAATATCTAAGTTTTGATTTTACCCTCGCTGGGGCTTGGGAATATTCTCGAAAAAGTGGAAAAAGAGTGGCAAAAATTAGAAAAGAAATCATCGCCAAAAATGGAAACATTGCCGGACCATATTCGATTGCTAAATAAGGACCAACAAATTTGATGTCGGCAATCACAAGGTCAGTAAAGCCAGTAAGAAAAGTAGAAATAATTCCGAAAAAAAGCACTAGCTTTGTCAAATTTTTGTATTTTTTTTCTTTTTGTAAAAGAAAGATTGCTAAAAAGTAAAGAGAGGTAAAAAATGGAGGGGTAGCTACCCAAGCAATTTTAAGAAAAAGCAAAGATAAAAAAGGAAATTTTTTTCCAATCAGACGAGGAGAACAAGCAAAATCAATCCAAAAAAACATTAACAAAGTCATGAGAATAAAAATTCTCTTGATTTTTTTATGAGGCGAGTACTTCAAAACTAAAAAGAGAATAACAATCGCCAGAAGATTAATTAATGAAACTAAAATTTGATTTAAAGTGAAAAATGACATATTATTTCAAAAATAAAAATTAAAATTCCCCAAAAGAAAAACTCTCCGCTTTCAAGAAGGTAACCATAATAGTTTTCTTTAGAAGCTAAATGATAGCTAAGAAGATTAAAAGGAAAAGACAAAAGCAAAATAAGGATTTTTAAAGGAAAAACTCTGGTAAGACAAAGAGGAACTAAAGAAAATGTAAGGAGAAAATTGGCAATTTTTAAAAATTTTAAAGTTTTTTCTTTACCAAAAAGAGAAGGAATGGTTTTCAATCCAAAAATCCGATCGATTTGAAGATCTTTTAAATCCAAAAAAATTTGCATTAAAAAAGTTTTTAAGAAAACAAATAAAACAAAAAGAATTAAAGGAAAAAGAAAAGAAGATTGAAAAGAAGAAGGAGAGTAAATTATTGGCATCAAGGCAATGACTGAAAAAAATCCAGCAACATAAAAATTCTTAAAAGCGATAATTTTTTTAGAAAGATTTTTAAAATAAATCGGATAAAGCCAGCCAAAAAAAAGTAAAATTAAACCAAAAATTGAAAATTTAAAGTTTTGAGTTAAAAAAAGTAAAGTTGAAATTAAAAAAACTGAAAGAATTCTTAGTTTTGAAAAAAGCCAAAGATGGGTTTTGAGATAAATGCTCCGCTCAAGGTTAGTTTTTTCATCAATTTTAAGAGTTGAAAGACGGTCATTAAGATAAATTGAATAAAATATAAGATAAATTGAAAGGAAAAACAAGGGATCGGTTTTAATTTTGAAAAATGAAGAAGAAAGATAGGCAATGCTTACTACTCCTAAGCATTGAAGATGACCGCCAAAAAGAAATTCTTGCCAGAAAGTTTTTAAAACTTTTTTAAACATTCTTTTATTTTTCTCTTTGAATAATAAATTGGGCAATTTCTTTTAAAATTTTGTTCCATTTGTTTTGAGGAAGAAGCTCTAAACTTTTTTTAGCTTTTCTGATAAATTTTTCTGACAAAAAAGTTGCTTTTTTCAAAGCTGAAGTTTCTTCAATTAACTTTACTGCTTTTTTAAGATCTTCATTTTTAATTTTTCTCTTTTTTAAAATTGCGTCAAGTTTTTTTCTTTTTGAGAAAGGAAGCTCTCCTAAAGCAAGTAAAATTAAAAAATTGCCTCCTTTTCTTTCTTCAATATCCTTTCCAATTTTTTTGCCAAACTTTTTTTCTTCTCCAAAAATATCTAAAACATCAT
>CAZNFF010000049.1:0-3530 GCA_964572495.1 uncultured Candidatus Saccharibacteria bacterium | reverse complement strand
AAGTAATTCACCAAGCATTTGTTGATGTAAATGAAGAAGGCACCGAAGCCGCCGCGGCAACTGAGGTGATGATGGTGGAAGGAATTCATAGTCTTTTTCCTGTATTTCGAGCCGATCATCCGTTTATCTTCTTGATTCAAGAAAGAAAAACCGGAAATATTTTGTTTATGGGTAAAGTTGCCAATCCTGCTGCTTAATTTTTTGAATAAAAATTTTTGAATTTAAAAGGCAGGCGGGGGCGAAGCCCCCGCCTGCTTGATTATCAGACTTTAAAAATTTTTCTCTTTGGATTTATAAATCAAATTTCTAAACTTCTCCCTAAATATTTTCTCAAAAACTCATCGACGGTCATTAATTGAGCTTCAGCTTTTTCTTCTAAAGGAAGAGAATTGTAAATTCTTAAAATTTGTTTTCTTAAGGTATCAATGTCTTTAGCAATCACATCTTCCATTCCAGAAAATACTCCTGGAGAATATTGGTATTTTTCTTCGGTGATTAAATTTAAAATTCTTTCATTTCGGATATTTTCATAAGCTGGTGTTACAATTTTAAACTTTTCCCACAAAATTTCTCTTACTTTTTCTGAAGTCAGCGGCTCCATTTCTTTAACTTCTGGAGCTTCTGGTTTTGATTCTATTTTTTCCTTCAAAGGAGCTAATTTCACTTTTTCCTCTTTTTCTGCCGCTAAGCTTTCTAAAGCTTCTGGTTTTTTACCTTCAACTTCAAGAGGAGGCATTTTTTTGACTTCAGCGATTGAAATATGTCCTAATCTCAATTTTCCTTCAGGTGAATAAGCTAAAATGTCCCCTGATTTTGTGACCACAATTTTATCTCCTTCATAAACCAAATTAGGAACTTTATGATGCAAGATATCTTCAAAAGTTGATTTTGGCACTTTAGAAAGCCACTCATCTAGTTTTGCAAAATATTCTGGATCGCTTGGATTAGGAGGAGGTCCGATTTTTTCAATCAAACTTTTAAATTCTTCTTGATGTTCAATGATGTATTGCCCAACAATGTGCCGGGTACTTGCAATCTCAGCCCATCTTTCCAAAGCGACTTTATCAGATAAATCTCCTTTATAACCTAACTCTTTGGCATGCTCCATATAAATTTTTTTCGCTTCACTTAAAGGCGATTCTCCTTTCTCGATTGTTTCAGTCCAAAAAGTTTCTTTTTCAATTTTTTTAACTTCTTCTACTCCTTCTTTTGTCGCTGCACCACCAAAAACTTCTTCAGCAGCCACGGTTAAAGCCATCGAAGCACCTACCCCAGAAGCCAGCATCAGCAGCCCCTTGGCAACCTTCATTTTTCTTTCTGATTTTGCTGTTTCATTTAATATTTCCTGAATTTTTGAATCTAATTCCTCAAAATTTTCCAATTTTATTCCTTTCTCTGCCAACTCATTTAAACTTTTCAATTTTTTCTTTTCTATTCTTTTCAAGCCCCAAAATTTTTCAAAAGCTTTTCCTACCACTTGAGCAAATCCTCCACTTAAAAAACCTCTTCCAGCTCTAAAACCCAAAGCACCCAAAAATCCATATTTGCTACAAAGGGCAGCAGTAGAAGGCAAAATTCCTGGAAATAAGGCAGCCGTTCCAGTTAAAATTAAACTTGATAAAACCACTCTTTTCCATCTGGGAAGTTTCATCCATCCATCTAAAGCTTTTGCAAAAATAGATCTTTTTTCAGGAGGCCATTTTTTAACTTCAAGCGCTCTTAAAGCTTCTAATTCTTTTGCTAGGGCTAAAATAATCTCTTTTTCTTTCATTCCCTTTTCTTTCATTGCTCTGACCCATTCTCTCTTTGCTTTTTCATATTCTCCTTTCTTCACTTCCACTTCTAAAATTTTTTCTAAATTTTCTTGGCTTATTTGAAATCCTTTTTCTTTGAATTTTCCATTCAAAAATTCAGCTAATTCTTTTTTCTTTTTTTCTGATTCTTCAGCTTTGGCTTCAATAATTTCCCTCACTTTTTCTTTTATTTCATTTTCACTTTCTTTTCTAATCTCACTAAAAATTTTCATTTCTTCCTTTTTCATTCTCTTTAAAACCTCAAGATAAATTTTTCCATAATCTTTCCTTTTCTCTTCCATTAATTTTTCCGGAGTTTTAATTTCTTCTATCTTTTTTTCTTCTATTTTTTCTTCTAAACCTTCTTTCTCTTTTTCTTTCTTCAGACTTTCTAACTCCTTTGAAATCTTTTCTCTTTCTTCGGCGGCTGCCCTTTTATCCTTTATTTCATATCCTTTTGGTTGTTTTTCTGGATTAAAAATAATTTCTTTCATGAATTTTTATTTTTTTAACAAATCAAAAGTTTCTGATTTAAATTTTCTTGCCTCCTCTTCCAAAATTTCTTCTAAATTGGGAACTTTTTCTTTTAAAAATTTCAAAACCTTTTCTGGTTCTTGATTTTTTTCTAAAAACTCCTCAAACTCTTTTGCGGTGCTTTCCTCCATTTCATCCAGAATTCTAATTAAAGCCATTTCAAAAATTATCCTTCCCATCCTTTGTAAAATATCTTCTTTTTCTTTTTCCGAAAGCCCTTCTAATTTTAAATCATCAAAAATTTTCTCTTTTAAATTTTCAAGTAATTCAGGTGAAATAGTAAATTCCATATTTTTATTAATCAATTTTCGACCTTTTTAAATATTTTACTTGATTTAAATTTCTTCTTCAACTCTGTTGCTTACCCAGGGTAAGCAACGCCCTTCTCTTTCAAAAATCAAAAAATAAATGATAAAATAAAAATATGCCGGAACTCCCTGATGTTGAGAAGTTTAAAAGGTATTTTGAAAAGACCAGTTTAAATAAAAAAATTGTTGAGGTTGAATGTAAGGCTAAAAGGTTAATTAAAAAGATTACTTTTAAAGATTTCAGGAAAAAACTGATTGGAAAAACTTTTCAATCCTGCTGGCGGAGAGGAAAGTTTTTGATTGTGAAAGTAAAAGAAAGTTCAGAAAAATTGGTGATTCATTTTGGAATGACTGGCTCTTTAAAGTATGTAAAATCAGAAGCCATCAAATCAGAAAAAGATAAATTTGCTCGCTTAATTTTTAAGTTTGAAAACGGAGATGAACTTCGCTGGCTGAATGTAAGAAAGCTGGGTAAAGTTTATTTAGTGAAAGATTTAAAAGAAATAAAACTTCTTAAAGAAATGGGAGAGGAGCCATTAAAGATTTCTAAAAAAGAATTTTTGGAGCTTTTATCAAAAAAGGAAAATAGAAACATCAAATCCTTTCTGTTGGATCAAAGAGAAATTGCCGGAATTGGAAATATTTATTCTGATGAAATTCTTTTTCGAGCCAAAATTAATCCCCATCGAAAAATTAAAACCTTAAATTTAAAAGAAAGAGAAAAACTTTATAAAGCAATGATTGAGGTTTTAAAACAAGCCATTCAAATTCAATGCTTTGAAGAAAAATTTCCTGAAAATCTTTGGCTCATTCCTCATCGAAATAAAGATATGAAATGCCCGAGAAACAAAAATCATCGCTTAAAAAGAGAAATCATTGCCAGCCGAGCCGCAAT
>CAZNFF010000048.1:0-3538 GCA_964572495.1 uncultured Candidatus Saccharibacteria bacterium | reverse complement strand
AAGACCAGAAATCATTTTAAAAGACCCCAGCCAAATTGAAGTAGGGGAATAAAAACCATGAAAATCACTATTTGTAGTTCAGCGTTTTTTATAAGAGAAGTTGAGAAAGTTAAACAAAAATTGGAAGAGAAAGGATATCAGGTTTTCATTTTTCCTCAAAAAGTGGAGCTTGAGGGAGAAATTTTAGAGGTAACTCAGTTTTATGAGATGAGAAAAGAAGATTATTTTAATGAAGCTTATTGGAAGTTAAAAAATAGGTTAATGGAAGAGCATATTAGGAAAATAGAAAGAAGTGATGCTATTTTGGTGTTAAATTATGATAAAGATGGCATTTCCGGCTATATTGGCGGAAACACCTTTCTTGAAATGGGGCTGGCTTATTATTTGAACAAAAAAATATTTTTATGGAAAAAGTCTTCTGAAAATCTACCTTTCTTTGAAGAGATCATGGCTTTAAAGCCGATCATCATTGATGAGAATTTAGAAAAAATAAAATAAAAATTTAAGCAAAACGCTCTAGCTTTATTCTCAAATTCTTAAGAATTTGAGAATAATTCGTAAAAATTATTGGCTGTTGCTTACCCAGGGTAAGCAATGGGTAAGCAATTAAAAAATGAGAAAAATTTTAAAATTTCCAAAAGATTTTTTATGGGGAAGTAGTATTTCTGCTTATCAAGTGGAAGGAGGAATTGAAAATAATGATTTTTCAAAATTTTTTCCAGCTAAAAAAGCCTGCAATCATTATTTTTTATATGAAAAAGATTTTTCTCTTTTAAAAAAATTCAATCAAAATGCCTTCAGATTTTCAATTGAATGGAGCCGAATTGAACCAGAAGAAGGAAAATTTTCTCAAAAAGAAATTGATCATTATCGAAAAGTAATTTTGGCTTTAAAGGAAAGAAAAATAAAAGTAATGGTCACTTTACATCACTTCACCAATCCTTTGTGGCTGAAAAAAATCAACTGGTGGGAAGATGAAAAAATTGTTTTTTATTTTTCAAGATTTGCTAGTTTCGTTTTCTCTCATTACAAAGATTTAGTAGACTTCTGGATCACCATTAATGAACCTTTGGTCTATGCTTCTCTTTCTTATCTTAAAGGACGATGGCCCCCTTTTAAAAAAAGTCTTTTTTCTTTTTTAAAAGTCATCAAAAACCAAATCCAAGCCCACAAAAAAATCTATAAAGAATTTCATCAGCTGAAAAAAGATGTCAAAGTTGGCATCGCAAAAAACAATCAATTTTTTGAACCTTATCTTAAAAATTCCTTTTTAGATCAGCTTTCAGTAAAGCTTGCCGATTATTTCTGGAATGAATTTTTCTTAAACCGAATTAAAAATTATCTTGATTT
The DNA here is from genome assembly GCA_964572495.1 of uncultured Candidatus Saccharibacteria bacterium. Lineage (GTDB taxonomy): Bacteria > Patescibacteriota > Minisyncoccia > UBA6257 > JAGGUH01 > JAGGUH01. The sequence continues at coordinate 2,188 of CAZNFF010000048.1, read as the reverse complement.
CATCGGTCTTAATTATTACTTTCACCAAAAGATAAAATTTCCTTTTAAAATTAAAAATGAAAACAAACTTGTCTCTGACCTTGGCTGGGAAATTTATCCCCAAGGGATTTACTTTGTTTTGAAAAAATTAAAAAAATATCAAAAACCAATTTATATCACTGAAAATGGAGTTGCGGATCAAAAGGATGTTTTAAGAGAAAAATTTATCAAGGATCATCTTTTCTGGATCCATAAAGCAATTCAAGAAAAGGTGCCGGTGAAAGGATATTTTTACTGGTCCTTGCTTGATAATTTTGAATGGGATCAGGGCTTTAAAGCCCGCTTTGGACTTTTTGAAGTTGATTATCAAACTTTTAAAAGAACTCCAAGAAAATCGGCTTTCTTTTATCAAAAAATTTGTAAAAATAACTTTTTAGAAATTTAAAATGAAAAAGATTTTGAAAATCATCTTCTTTCTTTTTCTGATTTTGATTTTACTTTTTCTTGGATATTTTTTTGTTGGCATTTCCAAGCCAAATGAAAAAATAACTTTTGGAGTTAATTTTTCCCAAGCTCATGCTCAAAAATTAGGACTTTCCTGGAAAGAAACTTATTTAGCCATCCTTCAAGATCTTAAAGTAAAAGAAATCAAACTTTTAACCCAATGGGATCTGCTTGAGCCAGAAAAAGGAAAATATCAGTTTTCTGATCTTGATTGGCAGATTCAAAAAGCAAAAGAGGCTGGCGCCAATCTGATTTTAGTTATTGGAATGAAAACTGGTCGCTGACCGGAATGCCACTTGCCGACTTGGGCTTTGAATTTGAAGCCTCAAGAAATTCAAGAAAGAGTGCTTAAGTTGATAGAAAAAATTGTTTTAAGATATCAAAATGTCGAAAATATCTGGGCTTGGCAGGTTGAAAATGAACCTTTCTTTCCTTTTGGCAAGTGCCCTTTTAAAATCACACCTCAATTTTTAAAAAAAGAAATTAAGCTAGTAAAAAAACTTGATCCTAAAAAAAGACCAGTTATTGTTTCTGATAGTGGAGAAGGTTCTTTTTGGATCAAAGCCGCTTTGCTTGGAGATATTGTTGGTATCACTCTTTATAAAACCGTTTGGATAAAAGAACAAAAATTAAATCTAAAATCTTGAAAAAGCCAAGCAAATTGATATTATAAAAAGCCAGAAATTTAAAAAAATTAAAAGGAGGTGACGCAATGATTACCACCAGCATTTTAAGAACACCACTCCCTTGCTGGTATGAATTTGGTTCTAAAGGAGATGAAGGGATTGTTCTGAAAATTAAAAAAGGTTATCTTGAAAGTTTTTTGAAAGAAATCAAAACTTTTCCCGAGGAGTGGAGAATAGTGAAATATCTCAGAGAACAACTTTTAGGGAATGAAATAGTTAAAAAAAGATTTTGTATTGGAGAAGAAGAAAATTTAGGATTCGGAGGAGTGCTTCCCTATCAAGGAGAAGAAGAAGAATTTGGGAAATGGTTTATTCCTTATCCCGAGACGATAAAATTTACTGAAGAAGAGTGTTTTTATTGCAAAGGGTCAGGAAAAAAAGATGGTGAAGAATGCTTTTGGTGCCGCGGAACCGGAAAAGAAATTGAAATCGAGATTGAGGAGCCTCTCGCTATTTCTGCTTCTTTGATGGTCATTACTTTAATTCTTAATCTCTACACTGATTTCCCTTTAAAAGATAAAAAATCTTCTTTTCCTCAGCCACTGATAGTAAATCTTTCTCTCTCTTCCTCTCCATATTCTCAGGGAGCACCCATAGAAGGTGAGGTTGGAAACGAGTTGGCTAGGTTTTTGAAAAATCATCCCAGAGTTAACTCTCTAAAAAAAAGAATAGAGGAAGCAATGAAAAGAGCTTATCTAAAAATGGCAAAACCTTCTGAGATGGACTCAAAGGTTTTCAAAGCAGAAGTGGATGAAGAAGGAAAAATTTTTGTGAGTTTTGGTATCGCAGGAAAATTTTGTGGAATTTTTCCTTCTCAATTTTCTCTTTTTCCTGAATTTTCTTCACTTTCTGAAAAACTGGAAGGTTATAAATTTGAATCTAAAAATACTGAAAGTATTATCCAACAAATGGTTTTACTTTCTTCTTTAGCTGAGCTTACCACCCTTTTCCATCAAGCTTCTTAAAAAGCACTTAAAAATTTCAAAAATACCAATGCCACCGCCTCCGGTGGCATTTTT
>CAZNFF010000047.1:0-3585 GCA_964572495.1 uncultured Candidatus Saccharibacteria bacterium | reverse complement strand
AAAAAAGAAGGCTTCTTTAAAGCTGAAAAAGAAAAGAGAAGAAAGAAAGAAATTTAAACAGCTTGAAAAAGAGCTTAAGGAAAAATATTTAGAAGAACTTTTAAGAAAAGGCAAAACTAAAGGTTTTATCACTGAAACCGAGATTTTAGCTTACTTTCCAAGAATTGAAGAAGATTGGAATCTTTTAGAAAAACTTTTTGATCGCTGCGAAGCTGAGGGAGTGAAGATTGTGAAATCAAAAGAATATCTTGAGGTTTCTGATAAAGAAACTTTTCAAAAAGATTTAGAAGAAATTTTAGCTTCTTTGCCAGAAGAGGAACTTACCGATGCAGTTCAGCTTTATTTTAGAAAAATCAGCGAAATTCCCCTTTTAACTGCCGAAGAAGAGAAAAAATTAGCCCGTTTAATTGAAAAAGGTGATGAAAATGCTAAAAGAAGAATGATGGAAGGTAATTTAAGACTAGTGGTTTCTATTGCTAAAAGATATATTGGTCGCTCAAGAAATCTTTCTTTTATGGATTTAATTCAGGAAGGAAATATTGGACTTGCCAAAGCAGTGGAAAAATTTGATTGGCGTAAAGGATATAAATTTTCAACCTATGCTACTTGGTGGATTCGCCAAGCCATTACTCGCGCCCTAGCTGATCATTCTCGAACCATTCGAATTCCGGTTCATATGATTGAACTTTTGGCAAAATACACCCAAACCAAAAGACAGCTTCAAGAAGAACTTGGTCGAGAACCTTTAATTGAAGAAATTGCCGCTGAGATGAATTTAAGTATTGAAAAAGTAAAGATTCTTCAGCGAATTGCCCAAGAAACCATTTCTTTGGAAACTCCCATTATTGGCAGCGATCGGGAAACCACCATTGGTGATTTTGTTCCTGATGGCAAAACTCCTTCTCCAGAGCAAATTGCGGCTCGAAAAGTTTTAAAAGAGCATATCAAAGAAATTTTAGATTCTTTAAATGAAAGAGAAAGGAAAATTTTGATAATGAGATTTGGACTTGAAGATGGGGTGGTTCATACTTTAGAAGAAGTAGGAAAAGTTTTTGGAATTACTCGAGAAAGAGTAAGACAAATCGAAGCTAAAGCTTTAGAAAAAATCAGAAGCCATCAAAATCTCAAAAAATTAACTGAATACTAAAAATGAATCTTTTTTTTCAAACCAGAAAAGAAGTTCCCAAAGATGAGGTTGCTATCAATGCCCAGCTTTTAATTAAAGGTGGCTTTATTGAGAAATTAGCTTCAGGAATTTATCTTTTTTTGCCTCTTGGCTGGCGAGTTCATCGGAAAATTGAAAATATCATTAGAGAAGAAATGAATCGGCTTGGCGCCAGTGAGCTTTTTCTTTCCGCCCTTCAGCCAACGGCTTTATGGAAGAAGGAAAGAATTAACTCAATGCAAGAAATTTTATATCGTTTCTTGGATCACTCTCAAAAAGAATTTCTTTTAGGACCAACCCATGAAGAAATTATCACTCTTCTGGCAAAAAAATTCATTCGCTCTTTTCGAGATTTGCCTCTTTATTTATATCAAATCCAGACCAAATTTAGAGATGAAAAAAGAGCCAAATCTGGGCTTTTAAGAACCAAAGAGTTTATTATGAAAGATCTTTATAGTTTTCATACCTCAAAAGAGGAAATGGAAAAATTTTATGAAAAAGTAAAAAAAGCTTACCTTAAAATTTTTAAAAGATGTGGACTTGAAGTTTTAGTTTGTGAAGCTTCAGGAGGGGCTTTTTCTAAAGAATTTTCTCATGAATTTATGGTTTCAACTCCAGCTGGTGAAGATAAAGTTATTTTCTGTTCTAATTGTCATTTTGCCCAAAATGTGGAAATTTCAAATTTAAAAGAAAATCAAGTTTGTCCGGTTTGCAAGAAAGAAAAATTAAAAATGACAAAAACAATTGAGGTTGGAAATATTTTTAAATTAGGAACCAAATTTTCAGAGATGTTTGATTTAAAATTCATTGATCGGGATCAAAAAGAAAAATATGTTTGGATGGCTTGTTTTGGAATTGGACTTGGAAGATTAATGGGCACGGTGGTGGAAGTTTGGCATGATGAAAAAGGAATTATCTGGCCCGAAGAAATCGCTCCTTTTAAAGTTCATTTAATTACTTTAAATTCAGGTGAAAGAAAGATTGATCAAAAAATAAAAAAATTTTCCAAAGAAATTTATCAAAAACTTTTAAATGAAAAAATTGAGGTTTTATTTGATGATCGAGACCTTTCAGCTGGAGAAAAATTTTTTGATGCTGATTTAATTGGCTGTCCTTTCAGGCTGGTAATTTCCAAAAGAACCATTGAAAAAAATAAAATTGAAATTAAAAAGAGAAAAGAAAAGACTCCAAAAATTCTTTCCTTCTCTCAAGCCCTCAAAATTTTAAAAAAATAAGATTTTTAAATGATTTTGGTTGAAAACAAAAAAGCAACCTTAAATTTTGAAATTTTAGAGAAATTTTCTGCTGGCATCGTTCTTGAAGGTTTTGAAGTTAAAGCTTTAAAACAAAAAAGAGGATCACTTGAAGGCGCTTACATTTCTATTAAAAACAATGAAGCTTTCTTAGTTGGTGCCACCATTCCTCCTTATCAGCCGCAAAATACTCCTCCAAATTATGATCCTCAAAGAGAAAGAAAACTTCTTTTAAAAAAGAAAGAAATTCTCTATCTTCTTTCAAAAAAAAGAAGTCAAAGATTAATCTTGGTTCCTTTAGCTTTGGTTTTGAAAAGAAATTTAATTAAACTTGAATTTGCCTTGGCAAAACCTTTGAAAAAATTTGATAAAAGAGAAAAAATTAAAGAAAGAGAAGAGAAAAGAAGACTTCAGCGTCTTAAAAAAACATTAAAGCTTTAAAAAATCATTCTTTAATGATGATTTCAATTTCTCCAAAAAGATCTTTTTGAAAAACTTCAATTTGATTGGCTTCAAGAAGATGAAGTAAAGCTAAAAAATAAGAGACAATTTCTGGTAAAGATTTTTTTTGGGTTAGCTCAGAAAAAGTGCTCGTTTTTGCTTTTTTAAGAAAAGAAAAAATTTTTTCGATTGAATTTTTAATGTTAATTTTTTTTATTTTAAGATTTTTTTCGATCAGCCGCCAGCTTTCAGCTTCGCTTAAAAAGAATTGATGAATTGCTTTTCTTAAATCTTCAACCGTTAAACTTCCCGGAAAAAAGCCCATTTTTTCTTTTCCAAAATAAGGCTCTCTTGAAAAAAGAATTTCTTTTTTTTCAAATTTTTCTTTTAATTTTTTTGCCAGCTCATAAAAAACTTTATATCTTTCAAGATCCCTTTTTAAAGAATTTTCTTCTTCCTCTTCTTCTAAATTTTTTTCTGAAATTAAAACTTTGGATTTTAAATAAAGAAGCCGAGAAAGAGTCACCAAAAAGTCAAAAAGAAACTCTTCTGGAATCTGATGAGTTTCAATGTAATTTAAAAAATCCCCGGTAATTTTAGCTAAATTAATTTCAGTAATTTCCAGCTTCTTTTTTTCAATTAAATTTACCAATACAAAGAGCGGACCTTCAAAATTTTCTAAAGAAACTTTATATTCCATCAGTTAAAAATTATAACCAAATAAAA
>CAZNFF010000046.1:0-3790 GCA_964572495.1 uncultured Candidatus Saccharibacteria bacterium | reverse complement strand
TTTTTTTTGAAGAAGAAATTTATTTTGCATCATTTGCTGTTTTAGCTTCCCCTTTCCCCACCAATTTTCTTTTAATAATTTTAGTTTTTTTTGGAGGGATTATAATTTCCTTAATAAAAAAAATTTGGAAAAGGAAAACCGAATTAACTTCTCTTTACTTCCTTTGGATTCCTTTAGCAATTCTGATGATCATTTTTAAACCTTTTATTGTCAGTTTTCCAATTTTGAAAGACTTAGTGATCTAGTTCTTTTTTAATCTATGCTTTATTTACCAGAAGAAAAATTGAAAAAAATTTTAATTGAAGGAGGTTTCTTAACTGAAAAAGAATTTGAAAATTACAAAAAGAAAGCCGAGCGTCTTGAAGCTGATATCGGAGAAATTTTAATTTCAGAAGGAGTGATTACTTTAGATTATTATTACCAGCTTCTGTCCGATTATTATAAAATTCCCCTAGCCAGAAGTCTTTCTAAAAAAATTGATCCTAAAATTTTAAGCTTCATTCCTGAAATTGTCGCTCGAGAAAGAAAAGCAGTGGCTTTTGATTTTGATGAAAAAAACAATCTCTTGAAAGTTGCGATGACTGATCCTACTGATATTCAAACCATTGAGTATCTTGAAAGGCTTACCGGCAAAAAAATTGAGCCCTATCTTGAAACTGAACAAAACCTAGAAAGACTTTTAAGTATCTACGCCGAGCATTCAACGCTTCAATTTGAAGAAGTGATAAAAGAAAGCGTTCAAGCAGCTTCTAGAATGAAAGTAAAAGGCCTAGAAGAAGCGGCTAAAGAGCTTCCAATTGTTCAACTTTTAGACGCTCTTATTTATTACGCCATTTTCTCTGAAGCTTCAGATATTCACATTGAACCTTTAGAAAAAGAAACCTTGGTAAGATTTAGAATTGAAGGGCTTTTAAAGGAAATTGCTCGCTTTCCAAAAGAAATCTTAGATCCCTTAGTAGCTCGAATTAAACTTTTATCTTCTCTTAAAATCGATGTTCACTATATTCCTCAGGATGGAAGATTCAGGTTTACTACCAAAACTGGTCAAGTAGTTGACCTTCGAGTTTCTGTTATGCCTCAACTTCACGGAGAGAAAGTAGTAATGAGACTTCTCCGGGCTACTCGTCCTCTTTCTCTACCTGAACTTGGTCTTCTAAAAAGTTCTTTAGAAAAAGTAAAAAAAGCAATTTCCCGTTCTTTTGGAAGTATTTTTATTTGTGGTCCAACTGGTTCTGGAAAGACCACCACATTGTATTCTATTTTAAGCATTCTTAATCGTCCTGAAGTAAATATTGTCACGATTGAAGATCCGATTGAATACGCCATTAAATATGTCAATCAAATTCAAGTTAATCCTCAAGCTGGATTAACTTTTGCCACTGGCTTGCGTTCAATTTTAAGAGAAGACCCTGATATTATTCTGGTAGGAGAAATTAGAGACAGAGAAACTGCTGAAATTGCCACACATGCCGCTTTAACAGGACACCTTCTCTTTTCAACCCTTCATACTAACGATGCTCCAACTGCAATTCCCCGTTTGATTGAAATGGGTGTACCAAAGTTTTTAGTGGCAGCAACTTTAAACACGGTAATCGGACAAAGATTGGTAAGAAAAATTTGCAAAAATTGTATTTATAGCTACACACCTAAAAAAAGCGAAATTGATGCCATCAAAGAACAACTTCTCCTTTTAGGAGTAAAAGAGGAAGAAATTGAAATCCCTCGCCTCTTCTTTAGAGGAAAAGGTTGTCCCATTTGTCATGGTTCAGGTTATAAAGGAAGAACTGGAATATTTGAAATTTTGGATATCAATGATGAGTTAAGAGAAATGATTGGAAGAGAAAATTTTGATCTTGAAGCTTTCAAAAAAGTTGCTCGACAAGCTGGGTATCGAACTATGTTTGAAGATGGACTTAAAAAAATAGAATTAGGAATTACTACTTTGGAAGAAGTACTAAGAGCAGTTCGAGAATAAAAAAACCATGCTTTTTAAATATAAAGCTATAACCCCAGAAGGAAAGGTAGTAGAGGGCGAAATTGAAAGAGAAAGTGAATCCGAAGTTTTAAGATTTTTAAAAAATCAAGGATTAACCCCCGTTTCTATCAAGAAAAGAGAGGTTATTGTAGAAAAAATTCTTGGCACTTCTTTAAAGGGATTCTTTAAAAAAGGAATTAAGTTAGAAGATCAACTTTTTTTGGTTCGATATTTAGGGCTAATGCTTAAAGGAGGGGTTGATCTTTTAGAAGCCTTAAGCGTTTTAGAAAAAGATTTTCAAAATCCAGCAGTAAGAAGGTTTCTTGTTTTCTCCAAAGAAAACTTAAAGAAAGGTCGGGCTTTTTATGAAAGCTTTTCTGCTTTTCCTCATGATTTTTCCCCCACTTTTGTCGCTTTGATTAAAGCAGGCGAGCTTTCCGGTAAGCTGGATGAGGTTTGTAAAATTTTAGCTCAAAATATTGAAAGAGAAATTGAAGTCAAAAGAAAACTAAAGTCAGCATTAACTTATCCAATCATGCTAGTAATTTTAGCAACTATTGTCCTAACAATAGTAATCACCTTTTCAATTCCTAAAATTGCTATGATTTTTGAAGAAATCAATCGAGAACCTCCTCTCTTTACTAAAATTATTCTTTCATTAAGCTTTTTTTTGAGAAAATACGGAATTTTTCTACTTCTTTTAATTCTTGCCCTTTTGATTTCCCTTTATCTTTTTTATCAAAGAACTCTAACGGGTAAAAGATTTTTTCAAAATTTAATTGTTCGTCTTCCAATCGTAAAAAAAGTAGTGGAAAAACTTGATGTTCAAAAATTTACTCAAAATTTCTCTGCTATGGTTGAAGCTGGTGTTCCCATTCTTCAAGCTATTGAAGTTTGTCGGGATACTCTTAATACCCCTAAAATGAAATTAGCTTTAGATAGAATTGCTGAAAGAATAAAAAAAGGAGCTACTATCGGAGAAGCTTTTCTGGAAGAGAAAAAAGCTTTTCCTCTTGCTTTAGTAAGTTTGATCTCAATTAGCGAAAAAGCTGGCCGTCTTTCATTTACTTTAAGAGAACTTTCAGACTTTTTTGCTGGTGAAATTGACGCCACTGTAAAATCTTTAACTTCTCTGATTGAACCGATTATTCTTGTAATGATCGGTATAATAGTTGGATTTATCGCTTTAGGAGTAATTGTTCCTCTTTATCAAACGGTCACCTCTCTTGCTCAATAGAGCTTTATGAAAGAATTCAATAAAAAAACTATTATCGCTATTCCAATGATTTTAGTTGTCAGCGCTCTGGTGGCAGAGTTCACTTTAATCATGGGTTTTTTGAGTTTTTATTTCAATCTCTATTCTTCTCGCTTTAGCGATTCTCAGAAAGCTTTGTATTTAGCTGAAAGTTGTCTTTATCGTGAGATTATTAGTGTAATGAGAGATCGTGATCATCAAAATCCTGTTTCCTCTCCTCCTTGCCAAGTAGATATAAATAACACAGGAGATCAAGTTACAATCACGGTTACGGTAAAACGTCGAAAATCAACTAAAAAAGTGGAAGCAGTTTTAAAAATTGATCAAAGCACTGGAAAGGTTACTTTAAATTCATGGAAAGAAATTTCTATTTAAAAGTATTTAAAATTATTCCAAAACAAAAAATAGGAGGTCTGGAAATTTCTCAGAGTTCTTTAACTTTTGCTTATCTTTTAGATGAAAAAAGAAAAAATTTCTTTAAACTCAAAATTGCCTGTCCCAAATGTTTTGTTAATGGAAAAATTCAAAATGAAAAAGAAATCAAAAAAGCTCTTAAAAAA
>CAZNFF010000045.1:0-3844 GCA_964572495.1 uncultured Candidatus Saccharibacteria bacterium | reverse complement strand
GGCAATGCTGTGGCTGGAATTTTAGTTGAAAAACTTTCCCAAAAAACTCCTTTTAAAATTTTCCATCTTTTTAAAAAACTTGATGGCTCCTTTCCTAATCACCCACCTGATCCTTTGGTTGAAAAAAATTTAAAATTTTTAAAACAGGAAATTAAAAAAAGAAATGCTAATCTTGGAGTCGCTTTTGATGGTGATGGTGATCGAATTGTTTTTTTAGATGAAAAAGGAAAAGTAATTTTTGGAGATTTAATTTTGGCTTTAATTTCAAAATATCTTTTAAAGGAAAATCCAGGAAAGAAAATCCTTTATGATCTTCGATGCTCAAAAGTGGTAAAAGAAACCATTCTTGAAAATGGTGGCAAACCAATTGAAAGCCGGGTTGGTCATTCTTTTATCAAAGAAAAAATGAGAAAAGAAAAAATTCTTTTTGGAGGAGAATTTTCGGGACATTTTTATCATCAAAAACACTATTTTTGCGAAGTTCCTCTTTTTGTCTTTTTAAAACTTTTAGAAATTCTTTCAAAAGAAAAAAAGCCTCTTTCGAAGCTAATTTTGCCTTTTAAAAAATATTTTCATTCCGGAGAAATTAATTTCAAAATAAAAGAAAAAGAAGCTTTGATGGAAAAATTAGAAAAAAAATATAAAAGAGGAAAGAAAAGCCATCTTGACGGTTTAAAAATCGAATTTAAAGATTGGTGGTTTTTAGTTCGCCCATCCCAAACCGAACCTTTGCTAAGACTTATCATTGAAGCTAAAAGTAAAGCTTTACTTAAAGAAAAAAAGAAAGAAATTATCTCACTTATCAAATCTTTTTCTAGAAAAGATAAAATATAAAGTTGAGATTAATTTTTCAACAAACTCAAAACGTAAAAGCAATTCAAATTAAAAGATCAAAAGTCGAAAAAATATTTTTTCAAAAATTTAAAAAATTTTGAAATTTCCAAAAAAACCTTATTCTCAATTTCTTAAGAACATTAGAATGGAATTTTTTAAAGAAAATCAGCTTGACTGGAAAAAACAAATAAAATATGTTTTCTTGATTTTCTGGAAAGGTTTTATTAGAATTTAATTTCTAAAGATGGAAAATCAAAATCTTTTAGAAAAATTTAAAAAAATTGCCGAAAATTTGATCAATCAATTTAAAGAAGAAATTAAAACCATTCGCACCCAAAGACCCCATCCGGGTTTAGTTGAAGATTTGCCGGTTGATTATTATGGTCAGAAAACAAAAATCAAAAGTATTGCCACTATCTCTATTAAAATGCCCAATCAAATTGTGATTCATCTTTGGGATAAAAATGCTCTCAAAGCAGTTGAAGAAGCCATTAAAAATTCTGAACTTAATTTAACCCCCCAAATTGAAGGTACCACGATCTATCTTAATTTGCCTCCTTTAACTGAAGAAAGAAAAAATGAGTTAGTTAAATTTTTAGCTTCAAAAAAAGAAAATTTTAGAATTAGATTTCGCCAAGAAAGAGAAGAGATTTTAAGAAAAATAAAAAATCAAAAAGAAGAAGGAGAAATCTCAGAAGATGAGTTTTTCAAATTAAAAGATGAAATTCAGGAAATTGTTGATGATTTTAATGAAAAAATCGAAAAAATTTTTGAGCAAAAAGAAAAAGAAATAAGAGAATAAATTTTTATGACTATTATTCTTTTCATCTTCTTTTTAGGACTATTAATATTTTTTCATGAATTAGGACATTTTTTAGCCGCCAAAAGAAGCGGTGTTTTTGTGGAAGAATTTGGTTTTGGCTATCCTCCAAGAATTATTGGTTTTTTTAAAGAAAATTCAAAAATAAATTTTGTTTTTGGTCCTAAAGAAATTAAAAAAGAAAGCACCATTTATTCTTTAAACCTCCTTCCTTTTGGAGGCTTTGTGAAGCTTTTCGGAGAAGATAAAGATTTAGGAAAAGGAAGTTTCTATTCAGCCAAACTTTCTTCAAGGCTAAAAATTACTGTTGCCGGAGTTCTTTTTAACTTTCTTTTAGGAATGCTTTTGCTTTTTTTTGGTTATCTTATTGGGGTTCCTAAAGCTGGCTCCTCGCCTTACATTTTAAATCCTCAAATTCAAATCATTCAAGTTGCCAAAGATTCGCCAGGAGAAAAAGCCGGACTTAAATTTGGAGATATCATTTTGGGAGTAAAAGAAAAAGAGAAATTTTTAAAGTTTGATTCAATTAAAGAATTTCAAAATTATGTTTTTTCTCATAAAGGAAAAGAAATTGTCTTAAAAATTAAAAGGAAAGAAGAGGAAAAAATTATCTCGGTTTTTGTGAGAAAAAATCCTCCCAAAGGTGAAGGACCAATTGGAATTGCTTTAGCAAGAGTAGGAAAGTTCAAACCACCCTTTCATTTAGCTTTTCTTTATGCCATTTTAGATTCTTTTAGAATTGCCAGCACCATTTTCATTTTTGTTTATCTTCTTTTAAAAAACCTAATTTTAAAGCAAACTTTAATTTCTGATGTTGCCGGACCAATTGGGGTCATCTATTTTGGCTCAAAATTTTCTGCTCTTGGTTTTTCTTATCTTTTATGGTTTTCCGCTCTTCTTTCCATCAATTTAGCGGTGATTAATCTTTTACCAATTCCAGGTGCTGACGGAGGAAGAATTTTGCTTCTTTTAATTGAAAAAATTAGAAAGAAAAGAATTTCTCAAAAAATAGAAGGCTTAATCAATTCTTTGGGGTTTGCCTTAATCATCATCTTAATGATCCTTATCACTTTAAAAGATATCCAAAGGTTTTTTTAGGTTTTTTTAATCAATGAAAGAAAAAAGAATCTTTTTAATCACTCAAAATGGACCTTTTTTTGAGGCAACTTTGGCTAAAAGAATTGAGGAGGAAAAATTTAACTGCTTTTTTCTTGAAAAAAGCTTTCAAAAAGAAATTAAAGGAGAAAAAAAGAAAGCTTTAGAAAAATTTCTTCTTTCTTTTTTAAATTTTTTAAAAAACGCTGATTATCTTATCTTTGCCTTAGAAAATGACCTTCTTTTTTCTTTTTCCTTTAAATCAACTTTTCTTAGAAAAAACCCTCAAATCCCACTTCAAAAGCAAGAACTAGAAAATATCCTTCAAAAAACTCAACAAAAAATTTTCAATTTTTGGCAAAATGAAGGCAAAAGATTTTTAAAAGTAAAAACCATTGATCTTAAAATTGCTGATGCTTCTTGTAAAAAAGTTTTTGTAAATGATCATTTAGTTGCCAGTCCTTTAGGATTTAAAGCCAAATCAATTTCTTTTCTTTTAGAAAATACTTTAATTGATAAAAACTTGCTTTACTCTCTTAAAGCTGGCTTAAAAGAAGTTTTTAAAGTTAATCCCTCTCTTTCAATAAAATTTGTTGAAAAAGATTTTTGTTTGGCAACAACCCTTGAAACTCTCTTTAAGCAAAAGTTTTTGTACCTTGGAAGCTGGAAAGATGAAATTTCTCTTTCAGTTCTAGGAGAAGAAATTTTTGAAAAAAATATTTTAAAAATTCATCTAAGTTTTTTTGAAAAAGCGATTGAGAAAATCAGTGAAGCTTTTGAAGTTAAAAGGGAAGTTGCCGAAAAGCTTTATTTTTTAGCTTTGAAAAACAAAGTTTCTTTGAGATTTTCCAAAAAATTAAATGAAATTTTAAAACCAGCCTTTTTAGCTCTTGAAGATAATTTAAAATTTCTTTACTTGCAACTGAAAATAAAAAACAAAAAAATTAACCAGGTTTTGATTGTTGGCGATGATCTTCTCTGGATAAAATCCAAAAAAATTAATCTCAATCGATGTTTTCAAAAAAATTTAAAAAAACACATTTTCTTTCCTGAAGAATGTTTGTTAAAATTAAAAATTAAGGTAAAATTAAAAAG
>CAZNFF010000044.1:0-3901 GCA_964572495.1 uncultured Candidatus Saccharibacteria bacterium | reverse complement strand
ATTGTCACCAATGCTAAATTTAGCCAAAATGCAATTAAATTTAGTCGATGTCTTAAAATGGAGCTTTTGGGATGGCGCTATCCAGAAGATAAAGGATTAGAATTTTTAATCGAATCTAAAGGGCTTTATCCGATTACGATTTTAACTTCTTTTAAAAGCTCATTTAAAGAGATTTTTTCAAAAAAGGGAATGATGCTTGCAAAAGATCTTTTAAAAGAAGATGAAAAAGTTTTGGCAAAAAAATTAAAACTTCCTTTAAAAGAGATTTTGCCTTTAATAAAAGAAGCAAAAATTTTATTTTCTTAAAATTAAGGTTCATTTCGCCCACAGCAATATTTGTATTTTTTTCCAGAACCACAAGGACAAGGATCGTTTCGTCCAATCTTTTTTCCTTTTGGATGATAAACCTTAAAGTTTTCTTTTGGCTTTATTTTCTCTTTCTCTTCAAGGGCAAAAAAGGCTTGAAAAAGCAGAAATTCAAATTGATCAAAAAAACCTTCCCAAAGTCTTTTGGCTTCAATTTTATATTCCACTAAAGGATCTTTAGCGCCATAAGCCCGCACCCGAACCGCTTCCTTTAAAGCTTCAAGATCTTCTAAATGCCTGCTCCAAAGAAAATCCAAAATAGAAAGAGAAATAATTTTGATCTTTTGATTAACATTTTCTACTTTTTGAAATTTTTCTTTAAAAGAATCTAAAATCAAACTTTGAATTTCCTTTTCTTCTCCTTCTTTAAGGTGAGCTAAAAAATTTTTAAGAGTTTCTTTTGAAGGAAAATAAGTTTCTAAATTTTGGGCAATTTTTTTAACAATTTTCTCTAAAAATTCAAAAAAGTCTTCTTTTTTTAAAATTTCATCTCTTTTTTTATAAAAAGCCTCACGCTGAGTTTCTAAAACCTCATCGTATTCTAAAGTGTGTTTTCTTAAATCAAAATTTAAACCTTCTACTTTTCTTTGAGCTTCTTCAATGATTTTGGAAATAAACTTTGAAGCAATCGGCTCATCTTCTGGAAGATGAAGTTTCTGAACCAAATTTTTTATTTTCTCTCCGCCAAAAATTCTTAAAAGATCATCTTCTAAGGAAAGAAAAAATTGGCTCACTCCAGGATCACCTTGACGTCCACTTCGACCTCGAAGCTGATCATCAATTCTTCTTGATTCATGTCTCTCGGTGCCAAGAACAAAAAGACCGCCAAGTTTTCTTACTTCTTCGGCTTCTTGAGGATCAGGAGGATTACCTCCTAAGATAATATCAACCCCCCGACCAGCCATATTGGTAGCAACCGTAACCGCCCCTTTTCTTCCAGCTTGAGCAATAATGGCACCTTCTTTTTCATGATACTTAGCATTGAGAACTTGATGAGGAATACCTTCTTTTTTTAAAAGCGAAGAAATTTCTTCATTAGCTTCGATTGAACGAGTGCCCACCAAAATTGGCTGACCTTTTTGATAGCATTCTTTCACTTTTTCTACTACCTTTTTTAACTTAACTTTTTTGGTTAAAAACACCAAATCTGGAAGATCAATTCTTCTGATAGGCTTGTTTGGAGGAATACAGATAACATCAAGATGATAAATTTTGTCAAATTCTTCTGCGGCTTGAATTGCTGTGCCGGTCATTCCGGCAAGTTTTTGATACTTTCGAAAATAATTTTGAATGGTAATCATTCCTAAAATCTTTGCTTCTTCCCTAACGGGCACTCCTTCCTTAGCTTCAATGGCTTGATGAAGCCCACCAGAAAATCTTCTTCCATACATCAGCCTTCCAGTAAATTCATCGACAATAATAACTTCTCCGTCTTTTACCACATAGTCCCGATCTTTTTTAAAAAGAGCAAAAGCTTTAAGGCATTGATCCAAATAATGAACCAAATGGAAATTTTTAAAAGAATATAAATTGTCAACTCCAAGCATTCCTTCAACTTTTCTTAAACCTTTTGGAGTTAAAGCAACGCTTTTCAATTTTTCATCAACTTCATAATCTTCTCCTTCTTTAAGATAAGAAACAATCCGGGCAAATTTTTGGTAATATTTTGAAGATTCAACATCAGGCTGGGTAATAATGAGTGGGGTTCGGGCTTCATCAATTAAAATGGAATCAATTTCGTCAATAATGGCAAAATAAAGCTCTCTTTGGACTTTATCTTTTAAATCATAAACCATATGATCTCTTAAATAATCAAAACCAAACTCATGATTGGTGCCATAGATAATATCAGCTTGATAAGCTTCTTTTCGAGGCACTTCTCTTAAAAAGCTTTTCACAATTTTAAAACTTCCCAGAAGATCTCTTTCCTTATCCATTTTTTCTGAAATCTCTTTTTGATATTCGGGATCATATAAAAAAGCTTTTTCATGAATTAAGCAAGCTACCTTTGCTCCCAAGGCATGATAAATTTGACCCATCCAAACGGTATCTCTTTGAGCTAAATAATCATTTACCGTAACAATATGAACTCCTTTGCCAGTTAAACAGTTAAGATAAGCTGGCAAAGTGGCGGCTAAAGTCTTTCCTTCACCGGTAAACATCTGAGCAATCTTTCCCTGATGCATCGCAATTCCAGCCATTAGCTGCACATCAAAATGTCTTTGACCTAAAGTTCTTTTGGAAGCTTCTCTTACCAAAGCAAAAACTTCAGGCAAAATTTCGTCTAAGCTCTCTCCTTTTTTTAACCTTTCCCGATATTTTTGAGTCGTTGCTCCAAGTTCTTTATCAGAAATTTTCTCAAATTTTTTTTCTAGAGAGTTAATTTTTTCAACGATGGGCTTAATTTTTCTGAGATATCTTTTTTGGTAATTAAAAAGCCAGTCAAGCATTTTTAATAGGTGAAAAGATAAACTGAGCCAGAGACTCGATCAAAAAAGGAAATTTGATTTGAGGAAATAACTTCAAGATCAATGATATCCGAGATTTCGGTTTGATAAATTTTTTCTTTTAAGCCATTTTCCAAATTGATTTTATAGATTGCTTCCGGAAAATTAAGTTTGCCTTGATACCATTCATCAGGAAGAGAAGCTTTTTCATCAAGCTCTAAAGGAGCGGCACAGAAAAGAAGATTTTCATTTTTTTGACACTTTTCCGGAAAAGTAAAGAAATCAAAATCAAAAAGAAGCTTTCTTTCTTTTGAGAAAAACTGAAGTTTTCTTAAAGAAGGAAAAGCAAGCAAAAAGCTTCCATCATCAAAGAATTTTATCATGACTCCGGTTGGTTTAGCAAAAAAGGCTTGTTTTTTGATTAAATTTTCTACTTTTTTGGTTTTAAGATCTAAAAAGAAAACTGAACTTTCAACAAAATGACTTGGTCGATCTAAAAAGACAATTAAATCTTTTTGAGGAAAGTAAACTAAAAGATCATAGGCATCAATTTTATATAAAGGTTTAAGAGTTTGAGCAGAAAAATCAATCTCTCCAATTACTGAACTTTTTTCTTTTTCTTCTTTAAAGAAAACACCTTTATTGGAATCGAAAAGAGAAAAATTGACTTCATTAACTTCAGGCAACAAGAAAACTTTTTTGGTTTTAAGGTCAAATAAGGAAAATCTTTTTTTATTATTTTCCTGCCAGATTAAAATTAATTTTTCTTTGTTAGGTGAAACTTTAAATCCGATAAGGTTTTCAAACTTTACCCCAGTTTCCTCAAAAAGCTGATTCGAATTTAAATCATAAAAATAAAGGTTGCCAGAGAGATCAAAAAAGTAAAGATAATTATCTTTTTTGAAATAGCCAAGACTATCTTTTTGATTAATTTTTAAAAGATTTGCTCCTGATTCTTCAATTTCTTTTGGAAGTGAAATCTCTCCTTTAGGAAATGAAGGAGGCTTTAAAGGAGTTTCTTCTTTTTTCCCAACTAAAAGAAACCAGATAAGAGCAAAAAGAGAAATTCCTAAAATGACACTGATGAT
>CAZNFF010000043.1:0-3928 GCA_964572495.1 uncultured Candidatus Saccharibacteria bacterium | reverse complement strand
CATTTAAGTTGATTTTTTCTTTTCATCAAATTAAATTATAATTGGGCTTAAGTGAAAAACAATGATTGAAATTGACGGTTCTTATCTTGAAGGAGGAGGACAAATTTTAAGGACGGCAACTTCACTTTCGGCAATTTTAAAAAAACCCTGCCATATTTTTAATATCCGAAAAAAAAGGAAAAATCCAGGACTGGCTTTAGGACACTTGGTGGCATTAAGAGCGGTGGCAGAAATTTGTGGTGGAAAACTTGAAGGAGATTTTCTTGGCTCTCAAGAAATTTATTTTTATCCTAAAGAAATTAGAAAGTCAGAGATTTCCATTTGGACCGAGACCGCTTCAAGTATCACCTTGATGCTTCAAAACTTGATTCCAGTGGCTTTATTTTCAGGAAGAAAAGTAACTTTAAGTTTTATTGGCGGAGCCACCGATACTCATTTTTCTCCAAGCTTTGATTATTTTCGATATGTTTTTTTAAAAATTTTGGAAAAATTAAAGATAAAAATTGAAACCGAAATTGAAAGAAGAGGATTTTATCCTAAAGGAGGAGCCAGGCTAAAAGTAAAAATTTTTCCTCAAAAAGAAATTGAAGGATTAGATTTGAAAGAAAGAGGTGCTCTTAAAAAAATTCTCATTATCTCTGGGGCAAGTGCTAATTTAAAAGAAAGAAAAGTGGCGGAAAGACAGCTTATCTCAGCCAAAAAGATAATTTTAAGAAAAATTAAATCTTCTAAAATTGAAGAAAAAGTTGAATATTATGATACCCTTGGAGCTGGCTCTCAAATTAATGTTATCGGAGAATTTGAGAAAAGCTTTTTTGGGGCTGATAATCTTGGAAAACTTAAAAAAAGAGCTGAAGTAGTAGGAGAAGAAGTAGCTTTGAAGTTTTTAGAAGAATATCAAAGCCAGGCAGCTTTAGATTCTCATCTTTCAGATCAAATTTTAATTTATTTGGCTTTATCAAAAAAGCCTTCCAAAATTACTGTTTCTAAAATTACTTCCCATTTTAAAACCAATCTTTGGGTGATTCAAAAATTTCTTCCGACAAGATTTAAAATTAGAAGAAATCAAAAAAACTTTTTGGTTGAAATTTTTCCTTAAAGCTCTTGATTGAGAAAAAAAGTTTTTTAATATTTAAAAATATGGTTGAGAAAATCTTAAGCTATCAAATTTTGGGAAATTCAACAAAAGCTTATTTAACTAGCCTTGCAATTTTTTTAGCCCTTCTTTTGGCTTTAAAGCTTTTAAGAGGAAAAGTTTTTACTTTTCTTAAAAAGAAAGCCGAGAAAACTAAAAGTGAAATTGATGATATTTTAATAGAAATTTTTCTTTCAATTAAACCTCCATTTTACTTTTTTGTGGCTCTTTATTTGGCTTTATATTTTTTAAGTTTTCCAGAAAAGTTTCAAAAAATTTTAAATAGTCTTTTTATTTTGGTTGTTGGCTATCAGTGTGCCCGAGCGCTTCATATTTTCATTGATCGAGCTTCAAAAAAGCTAATTGAGAAAAAAGGAGAAAAGGAAAAGATAAAAACTGAAGCAACCATTAAAGCTTTGTCAACGATTTTAAAAGTCATTGTTTGGATTATTGTTTTACTTGTTATTCTTTCCAGTTGGGGAGTAAATGTCAATTCTTTGATTGCTGGACTTGGTATTGGTGGCATTGCGGTTGCTTTAGCGGTTCAAAATATTTTGGGAGATATTTTTAGTGCTTTTTCTTTAGTTTTAGATAAACCTTTTGAAGTTGGTGATTTTATTGTTGTGGGTCAGCACTGTGGCACCGTTAAAAAAATTGGTATTAAAACTACTCGAATTCAAACTTTACAAGGAGAAGAACTGGTGATTTCAAATAAAGAACTTACTGAAACTCGAATTCAAAATTTTGGAAGAATGAAAGAAAGGAGAATTGTTTTTAACTTCGGGGTTTGCTATGAGACGCCTTTAGAAAAACTTAAAAAAATTCCTGAAATGGTAAGAGAAATTATTGAAAGCATTGAGGATACTCGAGTTGATCGAATTCATTTTAAAGAATTTGGAGATTTTGCCTTAATTTTTGAAGTGGTTTATTATGTTTTAACTCCGGATTATCTCCGTTATATGGATATCCAGCAAGAGATTAATTTCAAATTAAAAGAAAAGTTTGAAAAAGAAGGAATTGAATTTGCTTATCCAACCCAAACGATTTATCTTCAAAAAAGTTAAGTTTTAATTTCAATAAAAATCTTTTCAAGGTTTTTTGGTACTTTTTTTACCCAAAAAGGCCAGAAAATTACTTTGGCTTTTTCAATTGGCCCAAAATTTGAAAGAAATTCTTCAAGCTCTTCTTTTTCTTTTCCTTTTACTTTCTCTTTGAGTGAAGAAGGATCAATTTTTCTTGCCAAAATAATCTTAATTTTTGCATTTTCTCTTAAAAGAGGATGATGAGGATCAAATTCTGGAGAAGAAAACTCTCCTTTAATAGAAACAATTTTCCATTTTTCAAGATTAAATGATTGAGAGAGAAGTGTTTTTGAAAAATTTTCAAAATCATCCTTTTTAACCACAAAACCTTCTAAAGTCGCTTTTCCTTTTAAAGTAAAATTTTCTTTTTCCTCTCCTGGTTTAGGAAGATTTTCATATTCAATTTTAATTTGATAGCTTTTTCCTGGAAGAAGATAATCTTTGGTTTTTTCAAAAAATTCAGTTTCAAGTGAAGCGGTTAAAATTTTTTTAAGAGTTGAAGTGGCTCGATTTAAGTCTTCTTCTTTAATCACTGAAACTTCTTTTATCTCTCCTCCTTTTATCTCTTCAATTGCCTCGCCCCAGACCTTGTAATATCTTGGTGAACCACTTTCTTTAAAAGCTGGAAGCCAGAATTTATCAAAACCAATGTTGTATTCTTTGCCAGGCTCTGCAGCGATAATTTCAGCTTCAACAAAAGAAGGCACGATTTTTCCTTCAATTACTTTGGCTCCAGGAATGACAATTCTTTTGGTAAGATAAAAAAGCTTTTTTGATTTTTCTCCCAAAAATCGAGTTCTTTTTACTAAAATTTGGGGCTCGGAAGAGTAGGCATTAAAAACTTTTATTTTTCCTCTAGCATAAGTTTCAATTTTCTTTTTTCCAGTAGCTTTAAAATTTTCTTCAAAAACCCTTTCAAATTTTACTAATTTTGCCGGCAAAACTTTGTTTTCAAAATCAATTTCTTCAATTGGAGCAAAGGCAATTGAGGTTTCAATAATTTTTTGAGTTTTTTTGGGATAAAGAACAATGGTTGCTTTTGGAAGATAAAACCAAAAAAGATAAACCAAAAAGAAGCTTCCCAGGAAAATTAAAGAAAGAGAAAGATAAATTTTTCTTCTTGATTTTTTAGGAAGTTCAATTTCTTTTTTCAAAGAAGGTTTTTCTTTTGAAACTTTCCAAATTTCATCAATTTTTTCAAATCGAGGTTCTTTCTTTTCAAAAAGAGGCTCTTTTTTTAAACCCTCTTTTTCTGGAGGAAGAATATCAATTATTCTTTTTTCTTTTTCTTCAAAGGCATGTTCGATTAATTTAATTTTTGCCTGGGAAGCAAAATTTCTTACAATTTCATCTAAAGAATCAATGAAAAGTTCTTTTTTGGCTAGCTTTGCTTCTCTTTTTAAAATTTCAAAATTAAAATAGCTTTTAGCTAAATTAGAGTTTTTAGGGACAACTAAAATAACCTCATTTTCAGAAGCAGTAATGATTTTTTCTACCACTTTGGCAAGATCATCTTGTTTTTTTACATAAATAATCGAAGCCATCTTTTAAATTCGGAAAATGATTTTTGAAAGAAAAGATTCTACTATCTCATTTCTTTTAAGAAAAGGAAAGTTAAGGAAAACAATTTTTAAAAAGTCATTTTTTTCAAGCTTTCTTTTTAATTTTACCTTAATTTTTAATTTTAACAAACATTCTTCAGGAAAGAAAA
>CAZNFF010000042.1:0-3929 GCA_964572495.1 uncultured Candidatus Saccharibacteria bacterium | reverse complement strand
TCTTTTATTTCTTCTTTAATCTGAGAAATTTTTTCTCTTCTTTCCATTCTTTCTCCTTTCCATTCAACTTCTACTTCATATCCATATTCCTCCAATTTTTCATTCCATTCTAAATCATTTTCTTCTCCTAAATTTTCATATATTTCATTTAATCTTTCTAACTCTATTTCGAGTTGGATGGCTTCTTTTTTTGCTTCTTCTTCTCCTTTTAATTTTTCTATAATTTCTAATGTTTGAGATTGAACTTTGTTGGCAGTTTTTAAAGAAGGAAAATATTCAATAAAAAGTTTTCTTTCTTTAATTGTAAAAGCAGGATAGGAAAAAATTTCTTCTCCAGTTTCCGGATCTTTGGTGTAAGAAAGAGGGGAGGGGAGTTCTGGTAACGGAATAAGAGGATTCCACTCTTCTACTATTTTTGCCTCAGGATAATTTTCGCTTTCCTTCCATTTTTCCCATTCTCTTTCCAGAAATTCTTTTTTTACTTTTTCTTTTAATTCTTTTAAATCCTTTTCTTCAAAAGTTTCTGTTAAAGAAAAATTTTTTTCAGAAGGAAAAATAACTTTCATACTAAGAAATCGACCTGAGGGCAAAGTAGGAATCTCCGAAAGTTTAAAGACTTCCTCATAAGGAATTTCTATTTTTGCCTTAAAACGCTCATCTTCTTCTTCCCAGGGAGAATACATATATTCCACGGGATATTTTTTTTGATTAATTTCTATTTCATCGGGATTGTTTTTTAAAATTTCTTCTCTTTTTTTCGGAGAAATAAGGTCATCTAAGTCCAATTCCAAATTAACCTCTCCTTTTTCAAGGGCTTCTTTTAACTCTTTTTTAGAGGAAATTTGACCTAATCTTTCCTTGTAAAAATTCTCTGAAAATTTTCTTGGGTTTTCGAAAGGAGATATTTTCATATTTTTAATGCTTTAATTAAAATTATTTCTCGGAAGATTTAACTCCTTCTATTTTTCCACCTGATCTTATCCAGAGTTCTTTTAAGGTATTAAGGACTTCTCGATTATGTTCAATAAAAGGCAAGTCTAATTTTTCTTCGGCTAAAACACGGGCAAAAACTTCAACTGCTTCTTTTCCTTTAATTTCTTCTAATTCTTTAAAAACAGAATTGGATTCGTTTTTTAAATAATATCTTATTTCCCTGACCACTTTATCTTCATAAAAATCATAATGAGGCTCTTGGGGTTCTTTCTCAATCCAATGAGGAGCAATCTCTTTTAACCATTCTGGTTTGACTGTTTGACAAATCCGGGCATAAGTTTTTTTTGTTTTAACTATTTCAGCAGCAACAAAAAATTTAGGTGCTTCGCCAAAAAGAGCTGAAGAAGGATGAATATAAAAACCAATTTCTCCGTCTCTAATTCTAAGATATCTATAATGGGAATAATAACTCATTAAATTGTTGATTAACCCAGCAGCGATAGATTTGCTAATAAGTTCCGGATCTTTTGTCTTTTTAACTTCAATTCCGTTACATCTTAAAATTCGAAACAATTGACATTGAACGTCTTTTGCTTCCTTTAAAGTGCGCCAATGTAAAAAATTTTCTCGAGCCCATTCGTTGGAATAATTAGAATTCTCATAACTTTCCCATACTTTAAGCAAGGTTAAAAAGTCCGAACCAGGTACTTTAAATTTTCGATGAGTTAGGTCTGCCTCCATTTCTTTTCCTTTTGGCCGCACAAAAACTGACCGCAATCCCAAAAAAGAAACTACTTTACAAACTTCTCGAACACAATTATATTTTTCTGCTTCTAAAACTGCTTTACCAATCCTTGGTTCCAATGGAAGCTCCGCTAATAATTCGCCCTCTCTAGTTAATTTTTCTTCTTTATCTAAAGCCCCCAATATTTTTAACTCCTCTAAGGCAGATTTAATTGCTTCTTTTGGCGGAGAATCAATAAATTCAAAATTTTCTACATCTTCAATTCCAATTTTTTTCATTTGTAAAATTACATGGGCTAAGTTAGATCTCTGAATTTCTGGTTTTTGAAATTCGGTTCTTTCTTCAAAATCTTCTTTTGAATAAAACCGCCAACATTCTCCGGGCCCCAGTCGGCCTGCTCGGCCTGTTCTTTGGATACATCCGCTTTTCGCATGAGGTACAGTTACTAAGGCCTCGATTCCTGAAGAAGGATCATATTCTTTTTGTTTAATTAATCCAGAATCAATAACGTAACGAATTCCTGGCACTGTCACCGAGGTTTCGGCAATATTGGTGGTGACAATTATTTTTCGACGAGGAATTTCTTCAAAAATTTTATCTTGATCTTCTGGAGCCATTAAACCAAAAAGAGGCAGACAAACTGTATTTTCTAAATTTCGTTCTTCAATTTTTCTGATGGTTCTTTCTATCTCTTCTTGGCCTGGCATAAAAATTAAAATATCCCCTTCTTTTCTTTTTGGATCTCTTAAAATTTCTTCTACTTTTTCAGCGGCTTTTTCGCAATAATCTGAAACAAATTCTTCCTCATAATGAATTTCTACCGGATAAAGACGACCAGGAATTTCTATAATTGGTGCATTCTCAAAGTATTGAGCAAATTTTTCTTTCTCGATCGTGGCGGAAGACACAATAACTTTTAAATGAGGCCATTTTTTTTCTTTACGTTCTTTTTGGGCCTTTTTTAAAAGCCCCAAAATAAAATCAATATTTAAACTTCTCTCATGGGCTTCATCTATCATTACTACAGAGTAGTCCTTCAAAAGAGGATCTTCTTGAATTTTTCGGAGCAGGATTCCGTCGGTCATAAAATTAATTTTAGTTCCTTCGGTAGTCCTATCTTCAAACCTAATTTGATATCCTACTTCACCTCCGATTGAAGAACTAATTCTTTCGGCAACGTATCGACTCACGGAGCGTACCGCGACTCGACGAGGTTGGGTGATCGCGATTTTATCTTTTGGTTGAAGAATCTCTCTTATCATTAAAGGAATTTGAGTGGTTTTTCCTGAACCGGTTTCTCCTACAATAATACAACGAGAGTGGTTTTTTACTACCTCCTTTATTTTTTCTCGGTACTCAAAAATTGGTAATTTTTTATCTAATCCTTGCTCAATTTTCTTTTTTTCTTTAACTCCTTCTTTAAAAAAACTTTTCTCAAAACGCCTAAAAACCATAAATTTTAGTTGGGGAATCTTGAAGATTTTTTTGATACCAAATTTCTCCTACTATTCCGTAGAGAAAAAATTGAACTAATAAAAAAAGGAGGGGAGGTTTTTCTCCTACCAATATTGCAATTTCGGCTGGAGAAACTTGACTTACTGCTTCTTTAAAGGCTTTTTTTATTCTCGTAGTGAAATCTTTTTCTTTAGTTTCTGACCAAATTTTTTCTAGATGAATTATAATTTCTTTTTTTGGGGAAGGAGAATCTAGTTGAAATTTTTTCTGGTATTTTTTTAATAAAAAATTTAAAGAAAAATCAATATCTTTTGGTCTTAAAAAAACTTGAGTTGTAAGGCTAAAAATTAAAAATCTTTGATTTTCTTTAGTTTTAAATATTACCTCAGGAGAAAATTCACGAAGTTCATCTAATGCAATCATTAAAGAAGCCAAGTTTTCCTCTTCTAAAAGTTCTACAGGTGCGCCTGCTAACCGATTTCTCACTATACTTCGGATTTCTTCTATTTGAAGATTTTCACCCAAACCTTTTATTTCTTTTGATAAAGAAAAAGGAATATATTTTATTGCTTGAGGAATTTTTCTAAATTTAAAAAGAAGAGGTTTTTTCATTTAGAAAATTTTAAATTTTCTGGCTTTTTAAAAAAGTGTAATATTAAATTTTTTAATTGTCAAATTAAATTTTCTCTTGGCTATAATACTCCTAAACAACTTATGATTTTTAGATAAATAACCTCAAACAAAACATTCCAACATTCTGCAGAATGTTGGAATGTTTTTTAAGGTATGGTAGGTT
>CAZNFF010000041.1:0-4057 GCA_964572495.1 uncultured Candidatus Saccharibacteria bacterium | reverse complement strand
AAACTTTAAAGGAGAAGTTTTTGATTTTAAAAAACCAACTTCAAAAGCCCAAGTTGAGTTTTTAAAAGAGCTTGAAAAAGGTTTCTTTGAAGTTGAAGATTTTATTTTTAAATCATTTTTCAAGGAAGCGCTTCAAAAAATTCTTGAGATTTCTCAGGCTGGCAATCGCTTTTTAAATCAAGTTGAACCTTGGAAAAAAATTAAAACCTCAAAAGAAAAAGTAAAAGATGATCTTTCTTTAGCAATTTTTTCAATTGATCTTTTAAGAAGGCTTATTTTCCCATTCCTTCCAAAAGCTTCTTTTGAGATTTCAAAACTTTTAGGAGAGAAAGATCTTTCTTTAAAATTTGAAAAAAAGAAAATAAAAATCGTTAAAAAACCAAAACCTCTTTTCAAACCAATTGAAAAAAGCCAGCTTTTAAAAGCCAAACAGTTTTTCCTTGAAAAATAAAAAGTTAATTTTAAAATTTAGAAAAATGAGAAATCCAGAGAAATTTTATTTTAAAAAGGAAACTGAAAGGAAAGGGTTTGAGATTTTAGAAAATATTTTGGAAAAAAGTGAAAAATATCTTGAGAAAACCTCTCTTTTTTTAAATCAAAAAGGATTTTTAGTTGATAAAAATTGCCGGATTGATTTGGAGAAATTGAAAAAAGAAAAGAAAGAAGAATTTTCTCCCTGGGCAGTTGAAAGAGATCAAAAAAGCGCGCTTCAAAGAAAAAAGGAAATAGAAAAAGAGCATCAAAAATTAAAAGATGAAAAAAGATTTGAGGAGCTTTATAAAGAAAAAGTAGGCGAGGTAGTTGAAAGACTGAAAACCATTTCTTTTAATCAATTTTGGTTTAAAGAAAAATTTTTTGCGCTCAGAACTTCACTTTATGATGATTATCGGAATCAAATTGATGAGTTGATTTTAGATCCAAAAAAACCCAGAGTGATTGCCGTCATTGATATTACTTCAAAAAAAGAGGCTCAAAGGCAAAAAGGCTTGAAATGGCTTCAAAGACTTAAAAATCCTGATTCGATTAAAGTTGAATATGGGGTTTTTGCCAAAGAAGTTGAAGGAAAGCTTAAAATTGAATATCGAGCTTTGAAAAGAATTCCTCTTTTAATTTTAGTTTTTGATGAAAGTCCTGAAAGCCTTTCTTTGTGGCTAAAAGCAATTGAAAAAAATGATGAAAAATACCTTCAAGATTTGCTTAAAAAAGAACTTGAGAATTTGATTTTTCAATGTCAAGGAATTCAAAATTTAAAACACCTTCCAAAGGAGCTTAGAAGAGAATACCAAGAGCTAGCCGAGGTTTTTTCCAAACTTAAAGAAAAATGACCAAAGAAAAAATTTTAAAAATTCTTTTAATTTTAACTTTATTTTTCCCGCCGCTTGTGATTGCTAAGAGCCTTCTTTTTCCTTTTGTTTCAGGAAAAGCTTATCTTTTTCGATTTTTTGTTGAAATTTCCTTCTTTTTCTGGTTTCTTTTAATCCTTGAAAACAAAAAATATCTTCCCAATTTTAAAAATCCGTTAGTTTTTTCTTTAATTCTTTTTTCTCTAGGCTTGATTATCACTGGCTTTTTAGGAGTTGATCCAGTTCACTCCTTTTTTTCTGAAATTGAGCGCTGTGATGGAATTATTCAGTATCTTCATTGGGTGTTATACTTTTTAATGCTAATTTCGGTTTTTAAAGAAAGAAAAGATTGGCAAATTTTTGCCACTATTTTTGTAGTTTTAGCAGTTTTGATCTCCCTTTTTGGTTGGGGTCAGTATTTAAGTGATAGCAAAATTTTCTTTTATGGAAAGAAAAGACCAAGAATTGAAGGTACTTTTGGCAACCCTGATTATATGCCAGTTTTTCTAATTTTTGCGATGGCATTTTTAAGCTGGCTTTATTTTGAATTTAAAAAGAAAAATAAAAAATTTGAAAAAAAGGATTTAGGGTTTTTAGCTTTATTTTTGTTTTTCCTTTTAACTTTTCTTTTTACCCAGACTCGAGGTGCTTATTTTGGGCTTGGCTGTGGTTTTATCTTTTTCACTCTCTTTTTCAATCTTTATTATTTTCATCAATACAAAAAAATCGCTCTTTTTCTTTTAATTTTAATTTTTCTTGGAGCCGTTTTTTGGGGGATTTTGCTTCATTTTAAAGAAGCTGATTGGGTCAAGAAAAATCCAATTTTTAAGCGCCTGACAATTGAACTCTCTTTAGAAAAAGGTTCTTTAGCTCAAAGGCTTCGGACCTGGAAAGTGGCTCTAGAAGTTTTTAAAGAAAGACCAATTTTGGGTTGGGGTCCGGAAAACTTTTTTGCTGGCTTTAATAAGCACCTTGATCCAAGAATTCCTGAAGCAGGCGAGCCTTGGTTTGATAAAGTTCACAATCAATATCTTCAGGTTCTTTGCGAAGGAGGGATTTTCCTTTTTGTTTTCTATTTAATTTTCATTGGAAGTGTTCTTTATCTTTGTTTTAGATTAATAAAAAACAAAGAAAAACGTTTTCCTACGGCTCTTTTGACTTCTTTTTATCTGGCTTATCTTTTCCAAGCTATCTTTTTATTTGACACTTTTCCAATGTATTTAGGTCTTTTTCCTTTTTTGGCACTGCTTTATTTTGAAACTGAAGCTTTAAAGGAAAGAAAGGAAGAAAAGAAAAAAGAAATAAAAGAAAAAAAGAAAATTTTTGAAGGAATTAAAATTGGTTTGAAAATTTTGGCAGGCTTACTTGTAATTTTCCTTTTAATTGAATGTGTCTGGCTTCCTTATAAATCAAACAAATATCTTCGATTTTTTATTTCAGCTTTTTCTTCAGGTTATATTTCTCAAGCCGAGGTGTACTTTAACGAAGCTTTGAAGATTAATTCACCTTTTACTTTGTTTGATATTCAAAAAAGAGGTGGCTGGACTTTGATCAGTTTTCCTCAGATTTTAGAAAAATTTAAAGATTCTCAAAAACTTAAAAATCTTTATGAAAAAATTACCAGTGAGCTTGAGAAAGGAAAAAAAGTTCATCCTTATGATCCTCAAGTTTACTTTATTTTAGGAAGACTTTATTGGATGGGAGAACAATATCTGAAGATAAAAGATGGCTATCAAAAAGCAAAAGAGGTTCTAAAAGAAGGCTTAAAGCTTTCTCCTAAAAGACCAATTTATTTGATGGAATTAGCTCAGGTTTATATTTATGAAGAAAATTATCCTGAGGCAGAGAAAATTTTGAATTTTTATGTTAATGAAGTGGCTCCTTTTTCTTGGCGTCCTTATGAAGTTCTAGGTCATTTTTATTATATCATTCAAGATTATCAAAAAGCTGAAAAAGTTTATCTTAAAGCAATTGAACTTGGCTGGCGCTTCTGGAAGGAAAAGCAAAGATTTGAAAGATTAATTTTGACTTTAAAAGAAAATCAAAACTGGTCCCAAATTGCTTTTGCTTATGAAAAATATCTAAAACATCATCCTGATGATGCTCAAGCTTGGTATAATTTTGCCGTTGCTTTGAAAAAAATTGGAAAAACAAAAGAAGCCTCTTCTGCTTTAGAAAAAGCTTTTTCACTTGATCCTAGTCTTAAAAATCTCAATGGAAATTAAATTAGTTCACATAATTTTAGCAATTTGCTTTGGGGTTTTGCCTTCTTTTATTTGGCTTATTTATTTTTTAAAAAAAGATCCCAAACCTGAACCTAAAGAGACTCTACTTTTATGCTTTTTTTATGGCATGCTTGCCACGCTGCCAGCAATTTATTTTGAAAGCCTTCTTTCTCTGACTGGTAGTTTTAAAAAAATTCCCTTGGTTTCTCTTATCGGGTTTGCTTTTATTGAAGAGTTTTTTAAATTTTTTTCAGCTAAAATTTCAGTTTCTCGAAAAAAAGAATTTGATGAAGCCATTGATCCGATGATTTATTTAATTACTGCTGCTATGGGATTTGCTTTAGTTGAAAATTGGCTTTATCTTTTTGCTGGTTTTTTTGAAGAAAATTTTGGTTTTTTTGATCTTTTCTTTGTCGCTTTAGGTCGGTTTTTGGGAGCGACTTTCTTACATGCCAGTGCTTCCGCTCTTTTAGGATATTTTTGGGCTTT
>CAZNFF010000040.1:0-4216 GCA_964572495.1 uncultured Candidatus Saccharibacteria bacterium | reverse complement strand
AAAAAGAAAATCTTAAAAGAGAAATAAAAAAAGGAAATGTTGATTTAATTTTTGGAACTCATGCTTTACTTGAAGAAGGAGTTTCTTTTAAAAAACTTGGTTTAGTGATTATTGATGAGCAACATCGCTTTGGAGTAGAGCAAAGGAAAAAATTAACCGAGCAAAAAGGATTTGTGCCTCATTTTCTTTCAATGACGGCAACTCCAATCCCCAGAACTTTGGCTTTAGCGGTCTATGCTGATCTTGATCTTTCGATTATTAAAAGAGGTCCAAAAAAAAGAAAAGTAATTACCAAGATTGTTGCGCCTCAGAGTCGGGAAAAAGTTTATCAATTCATTAAAGAAGAAATCAAAAAAGGAAGTCGGGTTTTTGTGATTTGCCCTTTAATTGAAGGAGGAAAAGATTTAGAAAGCCATTCGGTGATGGCAGAAAAAGAAAAATTGAAAAAGATTTTTGGAGAAAAAATTTTAGGAGTTTTACACGGAAAAATGAAGCCTGAAGAAAAGCAAAAAATAATTGAAGCTTTTTCTCAAGGAAAAATAAAGATTTTAATTTCGACCTCGGTAATTGAAGTTGGAATTGATATTCCTGAAGCTAACATCATGATTATTGAAGGAGCCGAAAGATTTGGCTTGGCTTCTTTGTATCAGATGAGAGGAAGAATTGGAAGAAGCGGCAAACTTGGATTTTGCTTTTTGTTTTGTGAAAAAATCACTCCTTCAGTAAAGAAAAGATTAAAAGCAATTTCTGAGGCAAAAGATGGTTTTGAGTTAGCCCAAAAAGATCTTGAAATTAGAGGTCCGGGAGAGGTTTTGGGAAAAAGACAGCATGGAGTGCCAGATAAAATAATGGAGGTTTTAAAAAATCCAGAAATTTTAAAGCTTTCAAAGGAAGCAGTTGATTTTATTTTAAAAAGAGATCCTTATCTTAAAAATTATCCTTCTTTAAAGAAAGCCGTTTTAGAACTTGAGGAAAGCCTTCATTTAGAATGAAATTTTTTTCTTATCTTTGGCGTGACCCAAAAGCCCATATATTTTCCAAGTAAAAGTCGAGTTTGAGCTTCAAGAGCCGGAAAGGAGCCAAGAAAGATCAGGTTGAAAGGAAGCAAAAACCATTGGAAAATTATCAAAAGATAATCTTTTAATTTTTTCTTCTTTGGTTTTTTTAAAGGAGGTAAAATTTGAAAAGTAAGCCAGATATTGGTGATAATACCAATCATTGCCAAAGTTAAAATTTTTGAGGTTAAAGAAGGAAGAAAAAAAGATTGAATTGTAATTTTAAATTTTTCTCCTCCTAAAATTAAAGGTAGCCAGCCGCCAAGAAAGATGATTAAAGAATTGGTTGCCCAGCTCCAGAAACCTTCAATAGTAAAGAAACCATAGCCTAGTTTTTTAGAAAAAGGAATTTTTTTGTTTTTTAAAAAGCCATAAAGAAAATAAGGAATATCGGCACAGCCATAAGCCCATCTTCTTTGTTGTTTATAAAGGTTAATTAAAGTTTTAAAAAAACTTTTGGCAACATTGGCATCCATATAAATTGGATAGTAAAGAGAGACTACCCGCCACCTACCATTATTAGCTAAAAAAAGATTCCAGAAAATTCGAGAATCTTCAGAAACAACATTGGTTTGCCAAAAGCCAATTTCGGCTAAAGGTTTGAAAGGAACCGAATGAGAAGAAAAAGTGATTTGTCTTTCTTCTCTTTCTTGATTTAAAAGATGCCAAAAGCTCGAAGAGAGGCTGGCAACTCTTGAGATTCCTGGTGCTTCCCAAATATTATTGGTAAAAAGAGGCACGGGCTGATAAGAGGCATGATAAGGGTCTTTTTCTTTTAAAAAACGATAAAGAAGACAAGAAAAATAACCCTTTTCTACTCGAGTATCAGCATCAAAAGAAGAGACAATGATATTTTCATAAGGGATTTTTAATTTATCAATAATTTTTTCTTGGGCAACTTTAATGGCATAAGTTTCATTGGCGCCTTTTCCAGCAACCTCTCCTTCAATGTTTTCGGGATGAAAAGTGACTAAAAGTTTAAAAAATTTTCCTGAAAATTCTTTTTTAATTTTTTGAGCAATCTTTTTAGCGCTTTCTCCGGCTCTTTCTTCACAAGCAAGAACAACAATCATTTTTTCTTTTGGAAAATCAGAATTTAAAAGGCTTTGAAAGCTTTCTTTTAAAATGTAATAAGGTTCCTTGTAAGTAGGAAAGATAATAAGATGATAAAATTTTTCCCATTTTTGAGGAAAATCTTTTTGAAGTTTTTTAAGCCAGTCAGTTTTTAAATTTTGTTTCATTTTTTTAAAAGCGCTCCGAAGATGAAAAGAAAGATAAATTGATTTAAAAAACCAATAAAGATCAAAAGCAATGACAAAAATTGCCACCCAAATTGGTTTTTTAAAAGAAAGCCAAAAAAGTAAAAATAAAGTGCTCCAAGAAAGAGCACCCGGGAAAATTTCTAAAACCCGATAAAGAATTCTTTCTTTTCTTTCTTTAATTTCAATCGCTTTATCGATCTTAAGATAATCTTTTTGAGTCATAGCTTTTGAAGAATTTCTTTAACAATTTTCCGATCATCCCAGGGAATTTTTTTATCTTTGAAGACCTGCCATTGTTCGGCTCCTTTTCCTAGAATTAAAACCAAATCATTTTCTTGAGCTAAGCTAATTGCTTTTTCAATTGCCTTTTTTCGATCTAAAATCTTAAAAAGATTTTCATTTAATTTTTTCTTTTTTACTCCTAAAAGGAGGTCTTTGGCGATTTTTTCTGGATCTTCAGAATAAGGATCATCATTGGTTAAGATAAAATAATCAGAATTTTCATCAATAATTTCTCCCATTAAAGGTCGCTGTTTTGGATCTCGCTCCCCACAAGCTCCAAAAACAACAATTACTTTTCTTTTTTTAACTGGCTTTAAAGCTTCAAAAAGGCTTTTTAAAGAATTTGGAGAATGAGCATAATCAACGATGACTTTGAATTTTTTTTGAGTTTCAATCACTTCCCCTCTTCCTGGAGCACCGCTAAAGCTTTCTAAAGCTTCTTTAATAAAAGAAAGATTAAAATTTTGACTTATCGCAAAAGCAGCTGCGCCAAGAAGATTGTAAAGATTAAATTTTCCAATCAAAGGAGAGTTAATTAAAATTGAATCTTTTTTAGTTTTAAGTTCAAAAGAAATTCCTTTTTCAGTTAAATTTATTTTTTGAGCTAAAAGATCATTTTTTTCATCTAAACCAAAAGAAATTTTTTGAGCTTTTTTTAAAGGAAAAGAAAAGATTTTTTTAATGTCTGGATCATCACCGTTGAAGATTAAATATTTTAAATTTGGGTTGATAAGTTTAAGGTGAGTTTTTTGATAGTCCTCTTTGCTGGGATGATATTCAAGATGGTCAGGAAAAAGGTTAGTTAAAACTATGGTTTCAAAAGGAATAGCAAAGGTTCGGAATTGTTTTAAGGCATGAGAGGAAACTTCTAAAACCAAATATTGGCATCCTTCTTTAACAGCCTTTTTAATAAATTTTTGAAGAAAAAAAGAAGGAGGGGTGGTCATTTTAAGATCATTTAATTTTTCTTTTTTTCCAATTTTTAAACTTGCGGTGCTAATTAACGCCACTTTTTTTTGGGCTTTTTCCAAAAGATGAGCAATAAGATGAGCCGTGGTGGTTTTTCCTTTGCTTCCAGCTACAGCAATGACTTTTAAATTTTTAGCTGGCTTTCCATAAATAAAAGCGGCTAAGGCTGCTTTGGGATAGTGCCAAAATTTTTCTAAAAATGATCTTGGCAGAATTTTTCTTAAAAAATTTTTTATCATTTTTTAACTTCTTAAAGCCTCAATTGGAGTTTTTTTGGATTACTTTCATTGCTAGAGAGATCAAAAAACCCTTCAGGAAGAGGAAGCAGAACAATCAAAGAAACTGAGGCTAAAATGATGTTAATAATTGAAATGATTTTTCCGGTTTTTTTCAACCTGAACTTTGGCTTGCTTGACGATTTTCTTATAGTTTAAGAAATTTTAAGACCAAAAAATTTTAAAATTTTCTTGGAAAAAATTTCTATTTTTTCTTTTGGTTTGGAAAAAGTGGCTTCCAAAAGAAAGCCATCAAGAAGTTTAATTAAAAGAGGGATTTTTGATAAAGGCAAGTTTTCTTTTAAAGCTTCGGAGAGCGTTTTTTCTATTTCTTTTTTAAATTTTAAAATCAAAGGTTTAAGTTCTTTTTCTT
>CAZNFF010000039.1:0-4328 GCA_964572495.1 uncultured Candidatus Saccharibacteria bacterium | reverse complement strand
TTATACTGCTAAATTTTTAATAGGGATTAATCGATTACCTTTTGAGCTCGGAATTCTAGGACCGAAATTTACTCTTATCAGAATCGGAGCAACTTTGCTTTTAGCGCCACTTTCAGGATTGATTTCAAGAGGGATAATGGAAATGGTAAAATAAAAGCGCAAAGCTCAAAGCGCAAAGCGAAAAACTAAAACTAAAAAATTAGATTTGACATTCAAGACAAAGCGTTGCTTACTCTGGGTAAGCAACGCTTGACAAGATTTTTTGGTTTTAATATACTAATAATAGTTAACCCCCCCTGCGACGCGATTTTCGCCTCGCAGGGTTTTTCATTATGAGAGAAAGAGTTTTTATCATTATTGATGGAAATAATTTTTATCATCGGCTAAAGGAATTAAAGTTCAAAGAACTTTTAAAATTTGATTACAAAAAATTCAGCCAATTTTTAGCTCATCAAAGAAAGGTGGTTTTGCAAAAATACTACATCGGGGCAATCCGAGTAGAGAAGAACAATCCTAAAAGTTTTGTCTTATGGAAAAACCAAAGAAAACTTTTAGGCAAACTTCAAAAACAAGGATGGCAAATAGGCTTAGGTCATATGCTAAAAACTGATGGGTATCACGAAAAAGGAGTAGATGTTTTAATGGCAGTAGATTTGTTAATTGGAGCTTATGAGGATAAATATGATACTGTAATTTTAGTAAGTTCTGATACTGATCTTATTCCAGCTATCGTGAAGGTTCGCTCAATGAAAAAGAAAGTTGAATATATTGGTTTTAGCCATAAACCTTCTTATGCACTGATAGCAAATTCTGATGTGAGGAGATTGTTAATAAAGGAAGAATTAGAAAAGTGTTTTAAATAAAGAAAAGAAATTCATATTGTCGCAAAATCTATCTTGTGCGACATAATGTTTGAAGAAAAAGAAAGGGGGCACTACCCCCCTCAGAAAACTTAAAGGACAAGAATAAACTTTCTTTTTTCTCTTAAGAAAACTTTTTCTTTGATTTCTTTTTCAAAAACTTTTTCTAAAAATAGAGAAATCCGATAAGCCATCAAAATTGCCGAAAAATTATCTGGAAACACTCCTAGAAAAATCTTATCATCTCCATCAAATTCTACCCTTTCCGCTTTTCTCACTGCCGAGAAAATAAGAATTACTTCTCTTGAAGCTGTTTCTTTAAATTCAAAGATTAACTTATCTCCTTCTTGAAACTTAGTAGTAATAAAACTTCTCCTCTTTTTCTGATCAAATTCTGGAAAAAGAAAACCTTTTACATTTTTTTTCTCTCCTTTTTTAATCACTCGCATCTTCCCCTCCTTTTTTTATTTTTAAACTACTATTTTTTACTTTTGCGCTTTGAGCTTTGCGCTTTGCGCTTTTTTAATGCGGGTAGAGGGAATCGAACCCTCATCTCCTGCTTGGGAAGCAGGTGTATTACCATTATACGATACCCGCAAAAGGAAGCGCAAAGCGTAAAACGCAAAGCGCAAAAGTAATTTGTTCAAATTCCAAATTCCAAATCCCAAATTCCAATTAAATTCCAAATTCCAATGACCGAAATTTAAAACAACTTATAAAGAAGCGTAAAGCTTAAAGCGCAAAACGCAAAAGCAAGCGCAAAGCGCAAAGCGCAAAAGTTAAAATTTGGAATTTAAATAAAATCAGTTTTGCGCTTTGCGTTTTGAGCTTTGCGCTTTTTACTTACAAATAAAAAACAGTGGCAGTGTCCGGATTTTTCGACTTCTTCTTTGCAATAAATACAAGGACAAATAAATCTTTCATCTATTTCTTTGTTTCCAGTAACTCTTCGACAAGGGCAATATCTTTTTCCATATTTCTTTTCTTTTTCTAAAATTCCCTTAAGTAAAAATTTTACTATTTTTTTATTTGGATTCAAGCAAAAGCCATTTTCTTTGGCATATCTTTCATACTCTTTCCATAACTTTTTTATCTTTTCTTCCATAATTTTTAAATCCAACCCATTCCCCTCCTCCTTCGATGTCTCCCAAAACCTCTTCCATAACCTCCCAAACCTTTTCCTCGATATCCTCTTAACTCTGGATTTTCAAAATTTGGTCTAATCGCACCTTGAGGGCAAATCCTTCGACACAAACCACATTTAATGCATTTTTCTTGATCAATTACTGCTTTACCATCTTTAATAGAAATCGCACCAACCGGACATACTTTGACACATTTTCCACATCCGATACATTTTTCTGGATCAACCCAAGGCATAATTTTTGAATTGTACTAAATTTCTACTGTATTTCTATTGTATTTCAATCGTATATCTTTTTTGTTTTTCGCTTTGCGCTTTTTATAAAAGGACATTGACCTTTTTTTGCTTTACCATCTAAAACAGCTCTGATAAACTCATTACAAGATTTAAAACCACACTTGCCACAATTTAAATTTGGAAGAAGTGATTTTAATTCTTTTCCTTTAAGATATCTTTTATACACCTCTTTTTCATCAATTATTTTGTTTCCGTAACAATAACCACAAATGGCTGAAGGCATTGAATGTTTTAAGGTAAGTTTTTTCTTTTTAATTTCAGGAGCTGATTTTATCTCCTCAACAATATCAATCGCTCCTTCCCCAGTTAATCCATTTACTTCAACTATCTTTGCTTTAGGATTAACTTTAATTACTTTAGCTCTAAAAATTTCTCTTTCTGCCTGAGAAACTAAATCTCCTTTGCTAATAGCAACAATATCGGCTTGGGTTAAGATCGGACCATATCGATCAGGAGATCCGGAAGTGATATCTAAAACATTTATTCCCAATCCTTCTTTCACATAAGGAGAACATCTCAAACATAGTCCGGCAGTTTCTAAAATGATAATGTCTTTGTCTTGATTTTCTTTGATGATTTTAGGAATTTCTAATGCCGTATAATGATCAGGACAAAGTTCTCCAGCCAATTTTTTAACTGCCGGAATTTTAAATTTTTCAGAAATAAATTTATCGTCAAAAGTTTTTAAGCAATCAAATTTAGCAAAAAAAAGAGAAAAGTTATTTTTTAACTCCTTTATCACATATTTGATAATACTGGTTTTACCTGAGCCGGGTGTTCCGGCAAAAATCACAAGTTTCATAATTTTTAGACCGTTTTGCAATAAATTTCCAATTTCTCGATTCTTTCTCCTTTTCTTATTTTTTCTCTTATCTTTAAGCTGTAACTTTCAATCCAGTTAAGATGTTTGGCAATTTCTTTTTCTTTTGGGCTAGTTTTTATAATTTTTACAATACCTCCGTTTTTCATCACCAATCTTTTATCAGCACTTAAAGCCAAGCAAGGATCATGAGTGACAATTAAAACGATTTTATTTTCTTCAATCAAGACCTCAAGGGCTTTTTCTTTTCTAATGCCAGCATTTTCTATTTCATCAATCAAAATGATTGGTGAAATGCTAATATTAGCAATATCAGAAACCATTAAAGCTCGACTTTGCCCTCCAGATAAACTTAAAAGATTCATTTCTGGAGAAATTGCCTCACCGGTAATTTCATTAGCTTCTCTTATCACCTCCTCGATTAATCCTTTTCTTGCTTTCTTACCTCTTGACTCTAAATGGAGTTTTAAAAAATCTTTTACTTTCATATCAGTCAAAAAATTCATGGTTTGAGATAAAGAAGCAATCAATTTTCTTTTAGGATTAAATCTCCATTCTTTTTCCGGCACTTTTCCATTGATTAAGATTTTTCTTCTGCTTTTGGTATCTCCTTGAGCTATTTTTTCAATATCATAAAGCAGCTGGCTTTTTCCAGAACCAGTGGGACCAACAATTGCCACCACCTCGCCTTTTTTGATATCAATTCTTTCAAAGTTTTCTTTTTCTCCAAATTTATTAAATCCAGGTAAAATTGTGATGGTTTTAATCTCCTTCATTGATAGCTTTTTTGATTGCTTCTTCTAAAATTTCTTTTGCTTGAACTCCGGTAAATCTTTGTACTATTTTTCCATCTTTAAATAAAATTAAAGCCGGAATGGCATCGATCATAAAACTTGAAGCAATTAAAGGATTTTCATCAACATTAAGCTTTCCAATTTTTATTTTATCTCCAAATTCATTTTTGATCTCTTCTAATATCGGCTCCATCATTTTACAAGGAAGACACCACTCAGCCCAAAAATCAACCAAAACTACTTTTTGGCTTTTCAAAACTTCTTCGGAAAAATTTTTATCAGTTAAAGTGATCATGATTGAAAGCGCAAAACTCAAAGCGCAAAGCGCAAAAGTAAGCGCAAAACGCAAAACTGATTCATTTAAATCCCAAATTCCAAATCCCAAATTCCAATTAAATTCCAAATTCCAATGA
>CAZNFF010000038.1:3059-4669 GCA_964572495.1 uncultured Candidatus Saccharibacteria bacterium | reverse complement strand
CTTCGAGCTCGATTTGGAGCGATTTTCCATCTTGATTTTTACCAAGATCATGAAATTGAGAAAATTATTGAGCGCTCAGCTAGGTTACTTGAAATTGAAATTGACGAAGAAGCAAAAAAATTTTTAGCTAAAGTTTCTCGAGGCACGCCCCGAACCGCTAATCGGCTTTTAAAAAGAGTAAGAGATTTGGCTCAGGTAAAAAACAAAAACAAAATTACTCTTCAAGAAGTAAGAGAAACTTTAAAACTTTTAGAAATTGATGAGCTTGGTCTTGAAGCCACTGATCGAAAAATTTTGGAAGTTTTAATTGAAAAGTTCAATGGCGGACCAGCGGGAATTGGTGCTTTGGCAGCAGCTACCAATGAAGAAAAAGATACTATTGAAGAAGTTTATGAACCCTTTTTGATGAGATTAGGCTTACTTGAAAGAACTCCTAAAGGAAGAGTTGCCACTCCTTTTGCTTATAAACATTTAGGCTATCCTTACAAAAAACAAGATAAGCTTCTTTAATGAAGCTTAAATTTTTCAAAACTTTAATTTTTTTCATCAATTTTCTCTTTTTTATTTTCCCTTCCTTTTCTCTGGCTTTAAAATTTAGTGAAATCTTTCCTAATCCTGAAGGAAAAGATTTTAAAAAAGAATGGATTGAGATTTACAATGAAACTTCTTCTTTAGATCTTTATCAATGGAAAATTAAAGATAAAGCCGGAAAAATTTTTGAAATTAAAAAACATCTTTTTCTTAAAAAAGGAGAATTTTTAGTCATTTTTCCCAATCCCAAATTGATTCTCAATAACCAAAACGAGACTCTCTACCTCATTGATCCTCAAGGAAAGATCATCGACAAAGTAGGTTTTCAAGAAAAAATTCCAGAAGGTTTTTCTTGGTGTTTGAAAGATGGCTTTTGGAAGGTTTGCTTGCCGACCAAAGGAAAAGAAAATAAATTTTTTCAAAAAAGAGAAGAGGCGCTTTTAAATCAAAATTTTGAAGAAAAAAATTCTTTAAATAAAACTTCTCTTTATTTTTTTCTTTTCTCAAGCCTAATTTCAGCTTTCGGAGCTTTCTTTTTTGCCAAAAAGCTTTATTTTCTCTTGCCAAAAAAATGAAATTTTTTTAAAATTTTTTCAAAAATTTATGGCTGGTCATTCCCATTGGGCTCAAGTCAGACACAAAAAAGCAATTGAGGATAAAAAAAGATCCCAAATTTTTTCCAAACTTACTAATTTAATCGCGGTTGCCGCCCGAGAAGATCCTAATCCGGAAACCAATCCCAAATTAAGAGCCGCCATTGAAAAAGCCAAAGAATTTAATCTTCCCAAAGAAAATATTGAGCGCGCCATCAAAAGAGGTGCTGGAATTTTAGAAGGAGAAAAACTTGAAGAAATTATTTGCGAAGCTTATGGACCAGAAGGCGTGCCAATTTTAATTAAAGCGATTACTTCTAACAAAAACCGAACTTTAGGAGAGTTAAGAGGGATTCTAAACAAATATCAGGCAAAATTAGCTCAAGCCGGCTCGGTGCTTTATCTTTTTGATGAAAAAGCTGTTTTTGAGATCAAAAAAGAAGATTTAAAAGAAGGAATTTTAGAAAAATTAATTGAAAAAGGAGC
>CAZNFF010000038.1:0-2959 GCA_964572495.1 uncultured Candidatus Saccharibacteria bacterium | reverse complement strand
ACTTCTTTTTCTTTGCTTCCAGAAAAATCAGTCTATCAAGCTGGAGAAAAAATTGAAGGCAAATTTTCAATTCAAACTGCCAGCCCAGTTAACGGAGCTTGGGTGAGCTTGGATATCTCAAAAATAGAAGGCGAAAAAATAGTTCCTCTTTTTATTGATATTCCAGTGCTTCCAGAAATGATTTTTCTTAAACCTAATCAAACCTATCAATTTTCTTTTTCTTATCAAATTCCAAAAAATATTTTATCAGGTGATTATCAATTTCAGCTTCATCTAAGACCTCAAAATTTTTCTTTTATCCGGCTTGGAGAATCTCCGGTGATAAAAAAGAGAGTTGAAGGAAATGAAAGATTTCTTTGGATTAAAGATACTTGGGTGATAAAAGATGGAGAAAAATTTGAAGTTTTTGAAGGAGCAAGCTTTCCTTCCAATCAAAATCCAGTAATTGAATTTAAAGCAATGAATTTAGCTGAAGAAGAAATTGTGGCTTATCCTCTTATCACCATTCATGCTCATGGTCCTTTGGGAAAGATAGTTCAAAAAGTAAAAGAAAAAGAAGAGAGATTTTCTCCAGGCGAGCTAAAAACCCTCCAATATCTTCTTCCAAAAAATTTAGCGCCTGGAGGCTACACTGCTTTTCTCCAATTTTTTGAAGATAAAAATTATCAAAATCCTCTTTCCGGAAGCTTTCCTTTTCATTGGTTAATTTCTTCTCCAAGCGGATTTATTGAAAGTCTTTCTCCTTTAGAAGAAAAACCCCAAGCCAACCAGCCTTTTCCAATAGAAATTTCTTTAATAAAATCAATTGACGATGACTATCCTTTAGGAGAAGCAAAACTAAAAGTAGAGCTCTTTGATGGAAATCATAACTTGATTGCTTCAAAAGAAATTGAAATTTCAACTTCAACTCCTGATTCTTTTACTTTCGATCTTATACCTCAAAAAACAGTTGAAAATTTCATTATTTCTGCTTCTCTTTACAAAAACAATGAATTAATTTCCGATTATTCTTATAAATCATTCCCTCCTTCAATAAAGCCTAAAGCTAAAAAACCTTCTCCAGCTAAAGAAAAACCGCCTTCAAAGAAAATTCCAAAAAATTTGATTTATTTCCTTTCATTGGCTTTAATTCTTTTGGTCGCTTTAGTTTTGTTAAGAAAAAAAATAAAAACATGAAAAAAATAAAAATTTTCATTCTTGCTTTTCTTTTTTCATTTCTTTTTTCTGGCATTGCTTTTGGAGGCTGGTCAGATTGTTATTCCGGACCCAATGGAGGATATATAGGAGGCAAAACTTTTTATGCCGGCAGTCCTGGACATTGTGGAACTTATGGTAAAGATGGAAAAGGACAATTTGCTACTCCTTGGGGACCAGCGTTAATGTGGACCGAAAATCATCATGGTCATTCTACCGGCTGGTGGCGCTGGTCTGCCCCTTGGCCTCAAAGTGGATTTACGTCAATAAAGTCTCTAGAAATAAAAGAAAAAGGAGATGTAATAGAACTAAAACCACAAGGATATGTTGGAAGATTAGGATCAGGAAGATATGTAATTGTGAAGGAAGGAGAAAAAGAAGGTATTGAATTGAAGCCAACCGGAGAAAGTATAAGAATAGAAATGGGTTGGCATTATCTGAGAGTAAGCCACAAATATGGTGGAAGGAAAACAAAATATGTAGAAACGTCGCCAGGATCAGGAATATTTGTAAAAAGGCGAGGAATATTTAAACCATCGCCAGGTTTATATGTGCAAACCAGCTGGAGAGAATATACAAAAGTAGAAAAGGGAGGTGTGATAAAATTAAAAGAAGGATACATAGAAGTAAAACCAAATGAAAAAGGGGAATATAAAATAAGAGTAAGAGGAAATATCTGGTCAAGCTGTGGAAATGTAGGTGGAGGTCAAAGAGTTTACTTTTATTTCTCAAAAAAAGATGATCTTAACACTCCTTCAAAACTTTCTCAAGCGACTTTTGTGACTAGTTTTACCCTTGGCGGAGGATATTGGGGAGGACGAGAAATAGATCTTACCCAAGCTTATCAAAAAGAAAAAGTTCCTGGACAGGATATTTATTATCTTTATGCTAAAAATTCCTATAAAAAAAATCGATTTATTATCAAAATGCCTCTTAAATTTTCTTCTGAGTGTTTAATCACTACCGATGTTTTTCCTCAAGGAGCTGGAAGAATTTCAGTTGATATCTCTCGCTATACCTGTGGTGATAAAAAATTCTCAATTGTTAAAGCTTTTCCTAATCAAGGTTACAAATTAGTTGGCTTTGATGTTGATGGTGATTTAAAACCTGATTCTTTAACTCAGATCTTTAAACTTTCTCATGATAAAAGCTGGAAAGTGACTGCTATTTTTAAAAAGACGGCAATTGTTTCTTTAACTTCTGATCTCACCAAAGATTGGATTTGGCAAACCAAACCTTTAACCTTAACCTGGAATTCTCAAAACGCTTCTCAATGCCGAAGATGGATCGAAATTTGGAATCCTTTTGAAAATGTGAAATTAAAAGACACTTCTTTAGGTGATAAAATCCCTTATGATAACTGGACTTCTGATTGGAATGACGAGCTTTCTGGCACCATCACTACCTATCCTGGCTCTGGTCCACCAGATCCTCAAACCGGAAGCCAACCTAGAAACTGGATTGGAAAGCTTTGGATTTACAAAATTAAATGTAAAGATCCTGAAGGAGATGAAGTCGAAAGCTCAATTAAAGTGAATGTCAAACCAAGACCAATCTGGGAAGAAATTTTCTATTAAATTCTCTCTTGATTTTTCTTTTAACTTTGTTATCCTTTTCAATACCGGCCCCATCGTCTAACGGCTAGGACACCACTCTTTCAAGGTGGAAATGTGGGTTCGATTCCCACTGGGGCCACAAAGAAGAGGCAAGATTTTTCTTGCCTCTTTTTATTTTCTTGTTAAAATTGTTTAAAATTCTCAAAAAT
>CAZNFF010000037.1:0-4803 GCA_964572495.1 uncultured Candidatus Saccharibacteria bacterium | reverse complement strand
CGAATAATTGGCAAAAGAAAATGACGAATTTCAAAGAAAATAAAGATAAAAGAGAGGAAAATGGAAACCAAAAGAAAAATTGGGGAGGAATTAAATTTTTTATCTAAAAAAATTCCTAAAAACAAAAAGCCAATTAAAGGAACAACAATTAAAAAGCCAAGTTGAAAAGCAAGAAAAAGCGCATAGCTAACTTGCTCCTTTTTCTTCATAAAATTAATTATATTTCAAAGGAAACTTTTTGCAAAGTAAAAGAACTTCTTTTCTTATCTTTTGAGGTTTTTCTTTTTTATCAATTAACTCATAAATAAAGCGAGCAATTTTTATCATTTCTTTTTCTTTTAAACCTCGAAAAGTTATCGAAGGTGTGCCTAAGCGAATCCCTGAAGGG
Organism: uncultured Candidatus Saccharibacteria bacterium; assembly: GCA_964572495.1. Taxonomy (GTDB): domain Bacteria; phylum Patescibacteriota; class Minisyncoccia; order UBA6257; family JAGGUH01; genus JAGGUH01. The sequence goes on along the minus strand of CAZNFF010000037.1, from coordinate 4,415 downwards.
GAAAAAGGTTTTTTATCTCCTGGCACCGAGTTTCGATTTGCCAAAATTCCAGCTTCTTCCAAAATTTTTTCGGCTTCTTTTCCAGAAATATTTTTGTTTTTAAGATCAATTAAAATAAGATGATTATCAGTGCCGCCACTAACCAAATGAAATTTGTATTTTTTTAGCTCTTTTGCTAAAACTTGAGCGTTTTTTACAATTTGCTCTTGAATTTTTTTAAATTTTTTTGAACTGGCAATTTTAAAAGTCAAAGCAATAGCAGCAATAGTGTTTTGATGAGGTCCGCCTTGAAGTCCAGGAAAAACCGCTTTATCAATTTTTTGAGAAATTTCTTTTCGGGAAAAAATCACCGCGGCTCGCGGTCCATTTAAAGTTTTATGAGTGGTAGTAGTGACCACATCAGCAAATTTAAAAGGTGAAGGATGTTTTTTGGCAATGATCAGTCCCGCAATATGAGAGATATCAGCCAAATGATAGGCACCAACGCTTCTGGCAATTTTTCCAATTTTTTCAAAATCAATTTTTCGAGGATAAGCCGTAGTTCCAGAAACAATGATTTTGGGGCGAAAAATTTTTGCCAGCTCCTCAATTTTTTGATAATCAAATCTTTCGGTTTTTGGATCAACTTCATAAGAAATTACCCGATAAAATTTTCCGGAAAAGTTAACTGGTGAGCCATGGGTAAGATGTCCTCCAGAAGGAAGTGCTGGTCCAAGCAAAACATCTCCTGGATTAAGCAAAGCTAAATAAACCGCAATATTTGCTGGTGAACCAGAATAAGGTTGAACATTTACTTGCCATTTATCATCTAAATTAAAAGCTTTTTTAGCCCTTGTTTGAGCTAAAATTTCAATTTCATCAATAATTTTATTTCCCGGATAGTAACGGGCACCAGGATAGCCTTCAGAATATTTGTTGGTTAGCGGTGTCGCTAAAGCTTCAAGCACCGAAAGCGGCACCAAAGCTTCTGAAGGAATTAAATCCAAGCTTTCCTTTTGCCTTTTGATTTCCTTTTTGATTAACTGATAAAGTTTTGGATCCTCTTTTTTTAAATGGGAAAGAGAAACCATTTTATTTTTCAAGACCTAAAGCTTTTAAAATTTCTTTTTCATTAAAACCAACAATAATTTTGCCATCAATTTCAATTTGGGGCACGCCCAAACTTTGGCTTTTTGGAAAAATTTCTTCAAAAAATCTTTTTTGATTTTCTTCTAAAGATAAATCAATTTCTTCAAATTCAACTCCTTTTTCTTTAAGAAACTCCTTAAGCATCAAACAGTGAGGACAAGTTGGAGTGGTATAAACTTTAACTTTCTTTTTCATCACCAAAAATTTTAAAAACTTTTTAAATAAAAATCAAATTTTTGTTTATTGAAAAAAAACTTTTTTCCGATAAAATTTTCTTAAAAAAATGATTAAGCTTTCCAGAGTCTTTTTAAAACCTTACCAGCCTCAGCGCTTTGAAGAAAAAATTTATCGGCTTTGGGAAAAAAGCGGTTATTTTTCGCCTGAAAAAATTAAATCCAAAAAGAAATTTTCAATTTTCCTTCCACCCCCAAATGTTACTGGTTCACTTCATTTAGGGCATGCCTTAAATGCCTGCATTTCTGATATTCTCATTCGATACAAAAGAATGAAAGGTTATAAAACCTTATGGCTTCCGGGCACTGATCATGCTGGTATTGCGACTCAAAATGTAGTAGAGAAAGAATTAAAAAAAGAGGGAAAAACAAGGTTTGATTTAGGAAAAGAAAAATTTTTGGAAAGAGTTTGGGAATGGAAAAGAAAATATGGCAATGTCATTTTAAAGCAGCTTAAAAGACTTGGAGCAAGCTGTGACTGGAAAAAAACTCGCTTTACTATGGACAAAGATTATAGCTTGGCAGTGAAAGAAGCTTTTGCTCATCTCTGGAACAAAGGCTGGGTCTTTTTGGGAAAAAGAATCGTTAATTGGTGCCCAAGATGTCAAACTTCTTTATCAGATTTAGAATTAGAATATCAAGAAGAAAAAAGTTATCTTTACTACATCAAATATCCTCTTGCCAAAAGCCAAAAGCCAACTGCTAATTATATTGTAGTAGCAACAACTCGCCCGGAGACCATGCTTGCCGATCTTGCTGTTGCAGTTAATCCAAAAGATAAAAGATATCAAAAAATTATTGGAGAAAAATTAATTTTACCTTTAGTGAAAAGAGAAATTCCAATTATCAGTGACCCTCGGGTTTCAATTGAATTTGGAACCGGCGCGGTAAAAATCACCCCAGCTCATGATCCTTTAGATTATGAAATCTATCTTGATCATTTCAAAAATCTTTCTCAAATTCCAAAAATAATTGATGATCAAGGCAGAATTTGCGCTCCAGCACCAGAAAAATATCAAGGAATGAAAGTTGAGAAAGCCAGAGAAGAAATCATTAAAGATTTAGAAAAAGAAAATTTAATTGAAAAAATTGAACCTTATTCTCACAAAGTTCCAATTTGTTATCGCTGTCATCACAAAATTGAACCTCTTTTAAAAGAGCAATGGTTTTTGAAAATGGAAAAATTAAAAGAGCTGGCTGAAAAAGCGGTTGCTTCGGGAAAAATTGAATTTATCCCCAAAAGGTGGGAGAAAGTTTATTTTGATTGGCTTAAAAATGTTAAAGATTGGTGTCTTTCAAGGCAAATCTGGTGGGGACATCAAATGCCAATCTGGAGATGTCTTTCAAAAAATGAATATTTCCTTTCTTTAAAAAAGCCAAGAAAATGTCCAATTTGCCATCAATGCCAGCCAAAGCAAATTGAAGATGTTTTTGATACTTGGTTTTCTTCTTCTCTTTGGCCTTTTGCCACTTTAAACTGGCCCAAAACTAAAAAAGAAATTAATTTCTGGCTTCCTTCTGATGTTTTAACCACTGCTCGAGACATTATCAATCTCTGGGTGGCAAGAATGATTTTTATGACTTTGGAGATCTGCCAAAAAATTCCTTTTAAAAAAGTTCTCATTCATCCAACCATTTTAACCAAAGAAGGAAAGAGAATGTCAAAATCTCTTGGCACCGGCGTTGATCCAATGGATCTTATCAAAACCTATGGCGCCGATGCTCTTCGCTTTGCTTTGATCTGGCAATATCAAGAAAATCAAGATATTCGCTGGTCCGATGAAGCCGTTATTGCTGGAAAGAAGTTTCTTAACAAAATTTGGAATGCTTCCCGCTTTGTTTTTTCTCAGCTCGATCAAAAAATTTCTTTAAAAATTAGAAAGAAAAATTTAACTAAAGCCGATCAAAAAATTTTAAAAGAACTTGAAGATACCAAGAAAAAAATTGAAAATTTAATTGAAAGCTACAAACTTGGCAAAGCTTTAAAAGTTTTTTATCAATTTTTCTGGCACCGCTTCTGCGACATTTATCTTGAAAAATTTAAAAAATTAGATGAAAAACAAAAAGAAAAAAGCAAAATTGTTTTAGCTTATGTTTTATTTGAGTCCTTAAAAATAGCTCATCCTTTTTTGCCTTTTCTAACTGAAACGATTTATCAATATTTTAAAAACTATCTTAAAAAACCAAGGTCAAAGCTTTTAATGATTGAAAAGTGGTGAAATCTTCTCAAAAACCTTTTCTTTCAATCATCATTCCAGCTTACAATGAGGAAAAAAGATTGCCTTTAACTTTAGTTGATATTGATCGCTGGATTGAAAAACAAGATTTTTTAGTTGAAGTAATTGTCGTCAATGATGGCTCCACTGATAACACCGCTCAAGTAGTAAAAAAATTTCAAAAAACTTTTCCTTATCTTAAATTAATCGATAACTATCAAAACCAAGGAAAAGGAGCCGTGGTGCGCCAAGGAATGCTTTTCTCTCAGGGAAGCTGGCGTCTTTTTATGGATGCCGACAATTCAACTACCATTGATCATTTTGAAAAAATGCTTCCTTATATTGCTCAGGGCTATGAAGTAATTATTGGTTCTCGAGACAGCAAAGATGCTCCTGGTGCCTGCCAAGCGATTCCTCAACCGCTTTGGAAAAGATTTTTAGGAAATGTTGGCAATCTTTTAATTCAAATTTTAGCGGTGCCTGGAATTTGGGATACTCAATGCGGTTTTAAATGCTTTTCCGAAAAAGCAGCTAAAGATATTTTTTCTAAAGCCAAAATTAATGGCTGGGGTTTTGATATCGAAGTTTTAGCTTTAGCAAGAAAACTTGGCTACAAAATTGCCATCATTCCAGTTTATTGGCGCAACGATCCTCATTCTCATGTTAAACTTAAAGCTTATTTCCAAGTCTTAGCTCAGCTTCTTAAAATCCGCCTCAACCTCTGGCGCAACGTTTATAAAATTTAGATTTTCTCTCTTCTAATACAGTCATGATATAGCCCGGTTTCTTGACAAATTTTTTGTTTTTGGATACACTTTTTATGTCTTTAAATTTAGTT
>CAZNFF010000036.1:2956-5160 GCA_964572495.1 uncultured Candidatus Saccharibacteria bacterium | reverse complement strand
TTTTTAAAGTCAATTTAGCTTTTTCTTCTTTTAGCATGAAAAGCTTGGTGGATTTCTTTTAAAGTTTTATCAGTTAAATGGGTGTAAACTTGGGTGGTGGAAATGCTGGAATGACCTAAAAGCATTTGGACGGCTCTTAAATCAGCACCATTTTGAAGCAGGTCAGTAGCAAACATATGTCTTAAAGTATGGGGAGTGACTTTTTTAACAATTCCCGCTTTTTTTCTCCAAAATTCAATAATTCTTTGAACCGTTCTTGGAGTGATTCTTCGAAAATTTTGAGGCGATTTTTTTCCAGAAAAAGTGACAAAAAGAGCTGGGTGAGGATCAATTCTTTTTTGAAGATATTCTTTTAAAGCTTTCTTAGCAAATCTTGAAAGAAAAACCAATCTAATTTTACCTCCTTTTCCTTTTACTGGAAATTCATCTAAGTTTAAATTAATTTGATCCCGATTAAGGGCGCAAAGCTCAGAGACTCTTAGACCACAAGAAAAAATAAGTTCCATAATAGCTTTATCTCTTAACTCTTTTAAAGAATTTCCTTTTGGAGCGTTAAGAAGTCTTTCAAGTTCTTCAAAAGAAATAACTTCAATTTCATAGGTTTCATTTTTTGGAAGTTCAATTTTTTCAGCTGGCAAAGCTTTAATGTCTTCTTTAGCAAGATATCTTAAAAAATTTCTTAAAGCAATGAGATAATAGCTTTGGGTTTTTTTCTTTAAACCTTTTGAGTTTAAAAAGAGTCGAAATTTCCGCACTGCCTTAAGGTCAATTTCTTCTACTTTTATTTCTTCTTGAGGTTTTTTTAAAAATTTTTCTAAAAATTCAAAAAATTTTGAAAGATAAGAGGAGTAATTTCTGATCGTTCTTTTTGATCTTCCTTTTTCGATTTCAAGATACTCTAAAAAAAGATTAAAAGCTTCTTTGAGTCTCATTTTTAAAAATTTTAGTTTCTCCTTGAAAATTTTGCAAGAATTTGTTATTTTTTAATAATCCATGTGGAATTTAAAAGAAATCTCGGAAGCAGTTGAAGTTTTGGCAGCTCGAAGAGGGCTTTCCAAGGAAAAAGTAATTGAAATTTTGGAAAGTGCTCTCGCTGCTGCCTATAAAAAAGAATATCGGAAAAAAACCGAAATCGTTCGGGCAAAATTAGATTTGGAAACTGGTGATGTTAAATTCTGGCAGGCAAAAATTGTGGTTGAACCTTCAATGCTCCGGGGCGAAAATGAGCCACCAGAATTTGGTGAAGATGGACGACCAATAAAGATAAGATTTAATCCTGATCGTCATATTTTAATTGATGAAGCTAAAAAAATTAATCCTGAAGTAAAGGTAGGAGAAGAAATTAGATTTGAGCTTCCACCTCCAAAAACCGAAGAGTTTGGTCGAATTGCGGCTCAAACTGCTAAGCAAGTAATTTTACAAAAAGTTCGTGAAGCTGAAAGAGAAACTCTTTATGAAGAATTTAAGCAAAAAGAAGGTCAAATTGTTTCCGGAATTGTTCAGCGAGTTGATAAAAGAAATGTTTATGTTGATCTGGGAAGGACGGTGGGACTGATGCCTTTTTATGAAACCGTGCCCGTGGAGCATTATCGTCCTGGTCAAAGATTAAAATTTTATGTTGTTTCAGTAGAAAAAGATTCTAAAGGTCCAAAAATTATTCTTTCCCGAGCTCATCCAAAATTTGTTTCTCGACTTTTTTGGCTTGAGGTGCCAGAAATTCAGGAAGGTTTGGTGGAGATTAAAGCCATTGCTCGGGAACCTGGCTTTCGAACCAAAATTGCGGTTGCTTCAACTCAAGAAGGCATTGATCCGGTAGGAAGCGTCGTTGGTCAGCGGGGTACTCGAGTGATGGCAGTTTTAAGTGAAATTTCTCCAGAAAAAATTGATGTCGTGGAGTGGTCTGAAGATCCAGAGAAATTTGTTGCCAATGCTTTGGCGCCGGCAAAAGTAAGATATGTTAAAGCTTATCCTAAAAGAGAAATGAGAGTTTTTGTTGATCCAGATCAGCTTTCTCTGGCAATTGGCAAAGGAGGACAAAATGTAAGACTTGCCGCAAAATTGACTAATCTTAAAATTGATGTCCGCTCAATTGAGGAACCAGAAAAAGAACAGGAAGATGGCGTGGCTCACCCAGAAGAAGCAACTTTAGAAGAGAAAAAAGAAGAAAAAACCGAAGCTGAAGAAAAACAAGAAGAGAAAACCGA
>CAZNFF010000036.1:0-2856 GCA_964572495.1 uncultured Candidatus Saccharibacteria bacterium | reverse complement strand
TTTTTATGATCCGGCTTTATTCGGCTTCTCTTTACGGACTTGAGGCGAAAATCATTGAAGTTGAGATTGATAAAAGTGGCGGACTTTTTTCTTTTTCTATTGTTGGCTTGCCAGATAAGGCAATTCAGGAATCAAAAGAAAGAGTTTTTTTAGCGATTAAAAATTTAGGAGCAAAGAAAATTTCTTCTTTTAATCAAAAATTTGTTGTTAATTTAGCCCCGGCTGATCTTAAAAAAGAAGGGGCTTTTTTTGATTTACCAATTGCTTTAGGTCTTCTTTCCCTTACTTCTCAAATTAAAAATTTTAAAACTTCAGATAAAATTTTTATTGGCGAGCTTTCTTTAGAAGGAAAAGTAAGAAAAATCAAAGGAGCTCTTCCAATTGCCTTGAAAGCAAAAAAAGAAGGTTTTAAATATTTGATTTTGCCAAAAGAAAATGCTTCAGAAGCTTCTTTAATTGAAGGAATTAAAATTATTCCAGTAGAAAGCTTAGAAGAAGCGGTTCTTTGGCTTGAGGGAAGAAAAGAAATTGAATTTAAGAAAAATTTTTCTTTTGAAAAAGAGCCTTCTTTTGAAATTGATCTTTCCCAAATTAAAGGTCAATTTAAAGCCAAAAGAGCTTTGGAAATTGTGGCTGCTGGTGGGCACAATCTTTTGATGGTTGGCTCACCTGGTGGAGGAAAGACAATGCTTGCCAAATCTTTAGTTTCTATTTTGCCTCCTTTAGAAAAAGAAGAAGTAATTGAAGTTTCAAGCATTTATTCAAGTGCTGGACTTCTTTCAGAAAATTCTCCTTTAATTTCTTTTCCTCCTTTTCGAGCACCTCACCATAGCGCTTCTTCAATTGCTATTCTTGGAGGCGGAACCATTCCTCGACCAGGAGAAGTCACTTTAGCTCATCGGGGAGTTTTGTTTTTAGATGAGATGCCAGAATTTCAAAGAGATGTTCTTGAAGGAATTAGAGAGCCACTTGAAGAGGGAAAGATTACTATCTCCCGAGCTCGACAAAGTGTTGTTTTTCCGGCAAGATTTATTTTAGTGGGAGCAATGAATCCTTGTCCTTGTGGCTATTTTGGTGATCCTGAGAAAGAATGTAAATGTTCTCTTTCTGAAATTCGGCGCTATCAGAAAAAAATTTCCGGTCCTTTATTGGATCGAATTGATCTTCAAATTGAAGTTCCAAGAATGGAAGTAAAAGATTTTTTTCAAGAGGGAAACTTTGAAGCTTTGGAGGAAATAAAAGAAAAAGTTAAAAAAGCTCGAGAAATTCAAAAGAAAAGAAATGGTAAAATTTTAAATGCTTTTCTTTCCTCAAAAGAAATTGAGAAAATTTGTTTTCTTGAAAGCAAAGAAAAAGCTCTTCTTGAAAAAATTGCTTTAAAATATCATCTTTCAGCCCGCTCTTATTTTAAAATTTTAAAAATTTCCCGAACCATTGCTGACTTGGAAGGAGAGGAAAAAGTAAAATCAGATCATCTTTTAGAAGCTTTAAATTATCGTCTCCGCTTAAACGAAATCTTCATTTAACCACTATGCTTCTTTCAAAGCCGGTTCAAAATTTAATCGAAAGCCTTTCCAAACTTCCAGGGGTGGGACGAAGGCAAGCTACCAGGATTGCCTTTTATTTGATTTCTAAAAAGGAAGATTTGAAAAAAATGAGCCAAGAGCTTGAGGAAATTGAAAAAAAGATTGTCATCTGTCCTGATTGTTTTTTTCCTTTTGAAAAAACTCCAAATTTAAAAAAATGCCCAATTTGTTCTCATCCTAAAAGAAATAAAAAAATTATTTGCGTCGTTGAAAAAGAGACTGATCTTTTAACCATTGAGGAAGCCAAAAAATTTAATGGGCTTTATCATATTCTTGGAGGTTTGATTTCTCCAATTGATCCGGAAAGCTATAAAAATTTAAGGATAAAAAGATTAGTTGAGAGAATTAAAGAAAATAAAATCAAAGAGGTAATTTTAGCTTTACCTTTAACGCCTCAAGGAGAGCTAACTACTTTGTATCTTGAGCGAATTTTAAAAAAATATCCAGTGAAGCTGACTGCTTTAGCTAAAGGAATTCCTTCTGGAGGAGAAATTGAGTTTGTTGATCCTCAAACGATTGAATCAGCTTTTAAACATCGGGAATCTTTGTAATTTCTAAAATCGTTTTTTGCTGGCGATGTCCTTTCTTTTTGCGATATCTGGTTTTTGGCTTGTATTTGAAAACAATAATTTTCTTGGTTCTAATTTGATCTAAAATTTTGGCTTCTACTTTTTTTGAAAGATAGGGCGTTCCCACTTCAACTTTTTCTCCATCAGCTAAAAGAAGAACTTTGTCAATCAAAATTTTTTGACCTTTTTCGCCCTCAATTTTTTCGGTTTCAATTTTATCTCCTTCCTTTACTAAGTACTGATGGGATTTTATTTCAATGGCAGCAAGCTTCATAGATTTAAAAATAAAACTTGAATTTCAAAAATTAAAAGGGTGATTTGCCAAAGAAAAGAAACTATCGCAAAAAGAAAGGCTTCTTTTCTTTGATGTTTTCTTAAAAAATCACCAAAAATCAGATTTAAAAGAAAAACAACAATTCCGCTCAAACCTATTTTAAATAAATTTTCAATTTTTCCGACAAAAATTTTTGATTGATTTTTGTAAAGCAGTAGATATTCAGAATAGATTGCTTTTCCTAAAACAGTATAACCAAAAATAAAAAAAAAGGCAATCGAAAGAAAGGAAAGAAGATTGAAAATCAAAAAACTTTTCATAATTCTCTCACCTCCCACCACCCACCTCCCACTTCTATTAGTTGCGGGCAGGGAGAATCGAACTCCCGACTCATCCTTGGCAAGGATGCGTTTTACCACTAAACTAT
>CAZNFF010000035.1:0-5205 GCA_964572495.1 uncultured Candidatus Saccharibacteria bacterium | reverse complement strand
ATATTTAAGGTAAAATCCAACAATGGCAAAGGCGATGGCGACATTTAAAGATTCTTTTTTTCCTTCCATTGGAATTTTTAAAATCAAATCACATCTTTTTAAAATCTTCTTTGAAAGACCTTTAACTTCATTTCCTAAAACCAAAGCGATTTTAAGATTTTTTGCTTTGGATTTTTTGATTTTAAATTCATAAAAAGGAAGGGCTGATTTTACATTTTCAAGAGCAATAATAAAAAATTTTTCTTTTTTTAATTTTTCCAAAAGGCGCCAAGTGGCTGAAACTTTTTGCCAGCTAACACTTTCAATTGCTCCCAAAGCAGTTTTTTGAATTTTCTCAAAATTGGTTTTAGGATCAGGAGTGATGCCGCAAAGATAAAGACAATCTACTTTTAGGGCATCAGAAGTTCTAAAAATTGAGCCCACATTAAAACAGCTTCTTAAATTGTCACAGACAACAACAAATTTTTTCATACTTTAAATCAAAGAGGCACCAATAATTTTATCATCCTCATCAAGTTTCATTAATCTCACGCCACTGGCTTGGCGAGAAAGAGTGGGAATTTCTTTTAAAGGAATTCTAATCATCAAACCCTTTTGAGAAATTAAAAGAAGCTCTTTTTCTAAATCTTCAACTTTTAAAAGGCAAGAAAGTTTTCCGGTTTTTTTGGTGACTTTCAAAAGCCGAATGCCTTTGCCGCCTCTTTTTTGAAGCCGAAGCTCTTTTATTTTTACCAGTTTTCCATAGCCATTTTCGGTGATGACTAAAATTTTTCCTTTTTGTTTTTCTTCTTTTTCAATTGAAAGAAGAGAAGTTGCTTTTTCTTCTCCTTTAAGCTTTATTGCCAAAACTCCAGAAGCGGCTCGCCCCATCTCTCTTAAATCTTTCTCTTTAAAAAGAATTGAATTTCCTGAAGAAGAAGCAACAAGAATCTCATCATTTTTTTGAGAAAAATCAACTGCCACTAAAGCATCATCTTTTTGAAGTTTAATGGCTAAAATACCATTTTTTCTGATATTCGCAAATTCTTCAATTTTGGTTTTTTTGGCAAAACCTTTTTCGGTGAGAAAAACGAGGTGAGTTTTCTGAAATTGAGGCGGAAGATTTTTAATAGAAAAAATTTTCTCATCTTTTGAGATTTCAAGAAAATTAAAGATTGATTTTCCAGGCGAAGTTCGAGAAGAAGGAGGAATTTGATAGGCTTTAAGCTGATAAACTTTTCCTTTGTCAGTGAAAAAGAAAAGGGTATCAGTGCTCTCTCCAAATAAAGCTAGTTTTAAAAAGTCATCTTTTTTCTGAAAACCAATAATTCCTTTACCACCTCTTTTTTGAAGTTTTAAAAGCGAAGGAGAAATTCTTTTGATATAGTTTTGATTTGAAAGGAGAATAATGACTGGCTCTTTTTGGATTAAATCTTCTTCTTTAAAGGTTTCAATTTCCTCGCTTTCAATTTTGGTTCTTCTTTTATCAGCAAATTTTTCTTTTAGTTTTAAAAGTTCTTCTTTGATGACTTCAAAAATCTTTTTCTCTGAGGAAAGAATTTCTTTTAGGTATTTTTCAAACTTTCTTTTTTCTTTAAGCTCTTTTTCGATTTTTTCTTTTTCAAGTTTGACTAAATTTTGAAGTTTGATTTCAAGAATAGCTTTGGCTTGAATTTCGCTAATTTTTAAAAACTTCTGGAGTCTTTCTTTAGCTTCCTGATAAGTTTTTGATTTTTTAATTAAAGCAATTACCTCATCAATTTTAGCTAAAGCTTTAACAAGCCCTTCTAAAATATGGATTCTTTCTTGAGTTTTTCTTAAAAGATATTGGGAGCGACGAGTAACAACTTCTTTTCGATGGGAAAGATAGTGGGTTAAAATTTCTTTTAAGGAAAGAAGCTGGGGCTGAATGCCATCAACCAAAGCGACCATGTTAAAATGATAAGCTTTTTGAAGATCAGTGTATTCATAAAGACAATTTAAAACTTTTCTTGGAGAAACATTTGGTTTTAATTCAATTACGACCCGAATTCCTTCTTTATCAGATTCATCTCGAATCGCTTTAATTCCTTCAATTTTTTTTGTCTCAGCTAAAGTGGCAATTTTTTTAATAAGATCAGCTTTATTGACCTGATAAGGAATTTCTTTGATGACAATCATGGTTTTTTTAGAAGTTTCTTCAATTTCAGCTTTGCCTCTTAAAATCACGGCGCCCCGGCCGGTTTGATAAGCTTCTTTTAAGCCGGAGCCAGTAAAAAGAATGCCTCCGGTGGGAAAATCAGGACCTTTGATAAATTTTAAAATTTCCTCTAAAGAAGCTTCGGGATGATCAATTAAATAAACCAAACCATCAATCACCTCTCCTAAATTGTGAGGCGGGATGTTGGTTGCCATTCCAACGGCAATTCCCATGGAACCATTTAAAAGAAGATTAGGCAAAGCGGCTGGCAAAACCTTGGGTTCTTTTCGGCTTCGATCATAGTTATCAGTAAAATCAACTGTTTCTTTTTCGATGTCTTCTAAAAGAGGCACCGCAACTGGAGCGAGTCGGCACTCGGTATAACGCTGGGCGGCTGGAGGATCACCATCGATACTTCCCCAGTTTCCTTGACCTTCAACTAAAGGATATCTTAAAGAAAAATCTTGAGCCATCCGAGCTAAAGCTTCATAGACCGGAGCATCACCGTGAGGATGATAGCGAGCCAAAGTAGAACCAACCACGCTGGCTGATTTCTTAAATTTTGCTTGAGGCGTCAACCCTTCCTCCCACATGGTCCAAAGAATTCGGCGCTGAACTGGCTTTAAACCATCCCGAACATCAGGCAGGGCTCGGGAAACAATCACCGACATTGCATAGTCAAGATAAGATTCTTCCATTTCCTCTTCAATTTTTTTGGGGATAATTTTTCCCATTATTTTTCAATTTCAAATTCTTGACCCGATTTAAGAAGATTTTCTAATTCTTTTAAGGCTTCTTTTAGCTGGGAAAGATTTTCTTTTAAAGGTTTTTCTTCTGAAACTTTTTCTTTTTCCAAAGTAAATTCCCGGGAGATCTTTTTAATCCGAGAAGAAAAAAGATAGCTCCAAAGCCAAACCGTTAAAAAAATTCCCAAAATTCCAAAAAAAATAATAAGAGATTTTTTTTGAATTTTCATCTTTTTAAATTTTTCCCATCTCTTTAAGCCAGATGACCTTCATTTGTTTTTCAGAAAGATCTTTTTTCTTTAAAGAAAGTTTCTCTTCTTGAGTTGGCTTAACTCCTTTTTCTTTAAAAAATTCCTCAGGTTTTTTTAGCTCTTGAATCTTCAAAGAAGGAAGCCAATAATGCATTGGAATAATAATTTTTGGCTCAAGCTGATGGATAATTTTTTTGGCTTCTTTTGGTCCAATGGTATAAACTCCCCCAACCGGAATCATCAAAACATCAACTTCTCCAATCAAAGAAACTTGCTCTTCTGAAAGCTGACTTTGACCAAGATCACCTAAATGACAAACCCAGATATCTTCAATTAAAATGTTAAAGATGGTGTTTAATCCTCTTTCCTTTCCTTCACTTTCATCATGAAAACTTTTGATTCCTTTAATAAAAACTCCATCAATCTCATATTCGCCTGGAAGATCAATGATTTTAAAATCTCCTTTTAGATTTTGATAAGCGCAGTGATCCCAATGATGATGAGAGATGGTAACAATATCGCAGCTAATTTTTGGAGGCTTTAAGCCAATTTCTTTTGGATAAGGATCAGTCACTAAAACTTTATTTTTTCCTGAAATTTTAAAACAACTATGCCCAAAAAACTGAATCGTCATACTCTCTAATTATAATTTTTCTTGAAAGAAAATTCAATCTATCAAAGAAATTAATCTTGGTTTTAGCTCTGGGATAATTTTTCGATAAAAGGAAGGTAAAAATTTCGCCAGATCAAGATAAATCTTTTTTTCAGGATAATTTTTGATCTTTTCCAAAAAAAGCTTTTTGTTGAATTTTAAATTTACCATTTTTAATTTTTTCTTTAAAAGCTTTTCGTCAATTAAAACTCCCTTATCTAGAAGATACCATAAATCAAAAAGATCCCTTCCTCTTGCTCTTTTAAGAAAGGCTCTAATTTTTTCGGCTAAAATTTCCTCTTCTCTTTGACAGGAAACCAAGGGAAAAAAACTGATTGGAAATTTGGTTTTTAAAGAAAGAAGATTCGGTTTAAGAAAAGTTTTTTCCAGAGAAAAATCTAATCGGATGGATTGAGGAAATTTTAAAAAATCGGTTTTATATCTCAGTTTAAATCTTAAGGAGGTTTTGCCTCGATAAACAAAAATCAATTTTAAGTTAGGAATTTCAATTTGAAATTTTTTTACTGTTTTCTCAACAAGATTTTTAATTTTTTCTTCAGAAAGAGTAGTTGAAAAATCTAAATCTTCAGAGAAACGTGGTGAATGGTAAAATAAATGAAGACAAGTTCCTCCTTTAAAGCAAATTTTCTCTGAAAGTTTTTCTTGGTAAAGGTAATTTAAAAATAGGATTTGAAGATATTCCCGAAAAACGGTGAATTTATCGATTTTAAAATCTTGAGAAAGTTTTTCTAATTGAGCTGAACTGATCATGGTTTTAAAAATTGTTTTAATTTTTCTTCTCCAGTTTGCTTAAGAAGGAAAAAAAATTTGGATTTATTAATCAAACTTAAATCAAAATCTTCTTTTTCAAAGTTTCTCAATCCTTTGGCACAGAAATAAAGATAATCAAAAAGAGCTTTTTCTTTAGAGGCAATAAGAAACTTTCCTTTTTTTTCATAACCAAAGAAAAGCTCTGGTTTGATGTGAGCATAAGAAAATTCCTTTCCTAAAGTTTTAATAGTTTTGGTCTTTTTTGGAGTCACCGAAGTAATTTGATAAGGGAATTGAGCGATAATTCCATAAAAAGATAAAGCTGATTCTAGAGAAATGTAGGAAGGGAAATATAAAAAATTGGCGATTTCAAAATCATTAGTTTCTGAAAAAACAAAAAGATATTTCTTTTTGGTCAGCTTTTTTAAAATTCCTTTTTTAGTTAATCTTTCCAGAATTTTTGAAGCGGTATTTTCTTTTTTAATTTCAAAAAGTTTTTTGAAATCCGAAAAAGTAAAAAGGGAAATTCCTTTTTCCTTTAATCTTTTAATAATCTCGGTTTGAGATAACATTTCCTTCATCAGTACAATTTTATACAGATTCGGTCATCGTGTCAAATAAAGTCTT
>CAZNFF010000034.1:0-5464 GCA_964572495.1 uncultured Candidatus Saccharibacteria bacterium | reverse complement strand
TTTTTCTTTTAAATTTCACCTCTCATATAAAGCTCTTGAGGGTCAACTTCATCAAATTCACCATTTAAAATTCTTTCACATCCTTCCAAAGTTTTTTCTAAAGGCACATAAACTCCTTTCTTTCCACTAAATTCTTCACTGACAAAAAGTGGCTGGGTTAAAAATTTTCTTAATCTTTCAGCTCTTTTGGCAATAATTCGATCTTTTAAAGAAAGTTCTTCAATTCCAAGAATTGAGATAATATGTTGAAGTTCTTTATATCTTTGAAGATGGCTTTTTACCGCCATGGCAATTTCATAGTGTCTTTTTCCAACAATTTCTGGATCAAGGACCGAAGAAGAAGAGGCTAAAATGTCTAAAGCGGGATAATTTCCTTTAGCCGCTTCTTCTCGAGAAAGAATGACAATTGAATCTAAATGAGGAAAAGTTGCCACGATTGCCGGATCAGTGAAATCATCAGCCGGCACATAAATCGCTTGAACCGAGGTAATATTTCCTTTTTCAGTAGAAACAATTCGATCTTCAAGCTCTCCAATTTCTTCAGCTAGATTTGCTTGATAGCCAAGCTCAGAAGGCATTTTTCCTAAAACTGCGGCTCTTTCCATTCCTGCCATCAAAAATCGATAAATATTGTCAATAAAAAGCATCACATCATATCCTTTATCTCTTAAACTTTCAGCCACTCTAATTCCTGAAAAAGCGACCCGAAATCTTATTCCTGGACTTTCTTTCATCTCTCCCAAAATTAAAGCAGTATTTTTCAAAACATTATGTTTTAAAAGAGTCTCATAAAGCTCCTGAGCTTCACGGGTTCTTTCTCCAGCACCAATGAAAACCGAATAAGTTTTTTCTTTAAAGGAGGTGTTGTGGATAAGCTCAGTTAAAAGAACGGTTTTTCCAACTCCAGCTCCTCCAAAAAGCCCAATTTTTCCTCCTTTCAAAAAAGGGGTGATTAGATCAATCACTTTAATTCCGGTTTCCAAAATTTCAAGTTGACTTTTTTGCTGGCTTAAAGGAGGAGGCAAGGTAAAGATTGAAATTCTTTTTGCTTCAATTTCTCCTTTTTGATCAAGGCTTTTTCCCAAAGTATCAATAATTCTTCCTAAAACTTTTTCTCCTTCAGGAACGCTAATTGTTTCTCCTAAATCTTCGCATAATGCTCCTCGGCTAATTCCTTGAGTTAAACCTAAAGCTAAACACCGAGCGACACTTTCACTTTCATATTCTTCAACTTCTAAAAGAGTTTCTACTCCTTCAACTTTTAAAAGATGAAAAAGGGGAGGAAGTTTTCCTTCTTCAAATTCAACGCTCACAATTGGTCCCAAAACTTTTATTACTTTTCCTTTAAAAGTTTCTTTTTTCATCTCTTTTTATCATTCGATGAGAAAAAAGATCATTCAAACTTTTGGTGACCGCTT
The DNA here is from genome assembly GCA_964572495.1 of uncultured Candidatus Saccharibacteria bacterium. Taxonomy (GTDB): domain Bacteria; phylum Patescibacteriota; class Minisyncoccia; order UBA6257; family JAGGUH01; genus JAGGUH01. Next base: position 4,046 of record CAZNFF010000034.1, on the reverse strand, counting down.
CTCTTTTTTCTCGAAGATATTGATAGGAAAGATTTTTGATTAAATCATCTGTTTTTTGCCCTGCTTTTTCTAAAGTAAAAGTCCGGGCTGAAAGCTCTGAAAGCTTGGTTTCCAAAATTTTTTGATAAAAAACCACTCCCAAATATTCTTTTAAAAGATAATCCAAAACTTTTTTCAAATTTGGCTCAAAAATTGGATCAGCTAAATCAAAACTTTCTTTAATTTCTTTTTCAAATTTTTCCCTTCCAATAGGAAGAAAAATGAATTTTGCCGGTCTCTGAATCACAAAAGTTTCAAATTTAGGATAATAGATTATCACTTCAGAAACTTTCTTTTTCAAAAACTGAAAAAGGATAAATTTTTTAATTTTTCTTACCTCGCTTTCTTTTGGAATTTCTTCAAAGCCAGAGAAGAAAAAATCAATTTTTATTTTCCTTTCTTTTAAAAGCTTTTTTCCTTGCTCTCCCACAACTAAAACTTTATCATTTTTATCTAAATCTTTTTCAAAAAAATCAGCCAGCTGGTTTAAGAGAGAGCCACAAAGCCCTTTTTTGGGCATCAAAAGCACTTTTAATTTTTCTTTAACCTTCTTTTCTTTAAAAAGAGGATGAGATAAAGCTTTGGTTTTTAAATTTGAAAGAAGGCTTTTTAATTCTTTTTCATACTCTTCCATCTGCTGAGAAGTGATTTTGAGAAAGTGAATATTTGCGGCTGAAATTTTCTCCAAAGCTTTGATGGTTTCTTTTAAATCCTTAATTTTTAAAAGCTCTTTTTTTAAAGCAAGATATTTTTTTGCCATAAATTTATTCTAAATTTTTAAACTCTTCGATCAAATTTTTTAATTTCTTTTTATTTTCTAGATTCCAACCTTTTTGCTCAATTTCTTTTTTAAATTCTGGGTGAAGATCTTCCAAAAATCGATAAAAATTTTTTTCAAATTCTTTTACTTTTTCTAAAGGAAGATCATCCAAAAAGCCTTCCAAAACCGCGCTGTAAATGATGCTTTGGGAGATACTGTCAACTAATTCTCCTTTTTCCTGTTTAAAAATTTCAAGTAAAAGCTCACCTCTTTTATAAATTTTTTGAGATTTTTCTGAAAGCTTGGTTTCCAGCTCAAGCAATTTTTCAAGTTCTTTGTGCTGGGAGAGAAGAAGTTTTAGACCTGCGGTTGCTTGAGAAAGATATTTTTTTTGAGCCTGGGCTCCAATTCGAGAAACTGAAAGTCCAATATTAATTGCTGGTTTAAATCCTTTTTGAAAAAGATCAGTTTCAAGATAAAGCTGACCATCAGTGATAGAGATAAGATTAGTTGGGATATATTCAGAAATATCTCCTTCTTTGGTCTGACAAATTGGCAAAGCCGTAATTGAACCTCCGCCAAGTTCTTTTTTAATCTTTGCGGCTCTTTCTAAAAGCCGAGAATGAAGATAAAAAATATCGCCAGGATAGCTTTCTCTTCCTGGAGGTCTTTCTAAAAGAAGAGAAATTTCTCGCCACGCCCAGGCATGTTTGGTTAAGTCATCAAAAACAATTAAAACATCTTTTCCTTTATCCCGAAAATATTCTCCCAAAGTCATTGCAGAAAATGGAGCTAAGTATTGAAGCACTACCGAGTCCGAAGAAGAAGCTACCACCAAAGTGGTATAATCAAGCGCTCCTTTTTCAGAAAGAAATTTAATGATTTGAACAATTTCAGCTTTTCTTTGTCCAATTGAAGTATAAATACAAATGACATCTTTTTGGTTGATAATTGTATCCAAAGCAATAGTTGTTTTTCCGGTTTTTCGATCACCAAGAATTAATTCTCTTTGCCCTCGACCAATTGGAAATAAAGCATCAATGATTTTAATCCCGGTTTCAAGAGGTTGAGAAACTCTTTCTCTTTCCATAATCTTAGGTGCTTCTCTTTCAATGCTTCGAAATTCTTCTCCTTCAATCAAAATTTTAGTATCATAATCTTCTCCCAGAGGATTAATTACTTTTCCTAAAAATTTCTCTCCCACCGGAATTTTCAAAACTTCGCCAGTTCTTTCTACTTTTTCTCCTGCTTTTATTCCTTCAGGATTATCCAAAGCCAAGGCATAAGCAATATCAATGGTTTTGTTAGAACTGGGACTAATCGCAAACTCTGAATCAAACTGAAAAATAATAGCCTTTCTATCTCCAATTTTTACCACTTCTTCCATTTTTACTGTTGGAAGACCTTCAATTTTTATCAAAGGTCCAGAAACTTTTACTACTTTTCCTATTTCTTCAAAATAAACTTTTTCACTCATAGATAGCTTTTTCAATTTTTTCTTTAAGAGAAGCTTTAATGGAAAATCCGTTAAGATAAATTTCAATACCGGCAATTAAAGAAGGATCAACTTTTTGATTGAAAGCCGGATTTTCTAATTTTTTAAAGAAAAACTCTGAAAGCCTTTTTTCTTCTTCTTTTTTCAAAGGAAAAGCTGAAATTACGGTTACCTCCACAATTTCTTTTCTTATTTTTTCCAAATCCAATTTTTCAATTTCTTGAAAAACCTCTTCAAAATATTTTTGATGAAGTTTTAAAGTAAAACTTTCTGAAAGAGCTTTTTTTACGATTTCTTTGGCTTTCTTTAAAATTTCTTCTTTTTCTTTTTGTTTCATTTTTTCAACTTCAATTTCTGCTTTTTCTCTAGCTTCTTTTAAAATCTTTTTCATTTCTTCTTCAGCTCTTCTTAAAATCCTTTCTCTTTCCTTGATTGAGATTTCTTCTCCTTCTTCAATAATTTCTTGAGCTTTTTGTTTTGCCCTTTCAATGATTTCTTCTTCTTTTCTTTCCATTTCCTTTATCTTTCTTTGAATTTCTTTTTCTTTTTCCTCAATTTCTTGAGCTTTTTTAGCTCTTTCTTCCAAGTTTTTAATTATTGGCTGATACAAAAATTTTTTTAAAAACCATAAAAGTACCAGAAAATTAATGATCTGGGCAATCAAAATTTTAAAATCAATGCCGATTTTTCCTAAAAACTCCATAAAATTTTTAGCTTATAAATTTAAGAATTAATGCCACCACTAAAGCGTAAATGGCAATTGCTTCTGCAAAAGCAATGGCAACAATTGCCATTGTTTGAATTGAATTGGCGGCTTCAGGATTTCGAGCAATTCCTTTGCAAGCGGCATAACCAATCAAGCCAATGGCGATTGCCGGACCTAAGGTTCCAAGTCCCATTACCAGAGCCGAAGGATGAATCATAAATTTTAAAATTTTCTTTTTTACGACCTTTAAAATTCCATTTGGGCGCTTTTAATGAAAACTAAAGAAAGGGTGGCAAAAATAAAAGCTTGAATGATGCCAACAAAAATTTCCAAAATCATAAAAGGCAAGGGAAGAAAATAAGGCAGAAAAAAAGCTACAGTTAAAAGAAGAACTTCTCCAGCTAAAACATTTCCAAACAATCGAAGTGAAAGGGAAAGAATTTTAGTAAGATCACTTAAAAGCTCAAAAATTCCAATAATCCATTTTAAAGGACTGGCAAAATTGAAAAATCTTTTGAGATATCTTTTAAAGCCCAAAGTTTTAATTCCAAAATACTGAATTGAAAAAACCGAAATTAAAGCCAAGGCTAAAGTAGAATTAAGATCAGCATTCGGACTTTTAAGAAGAGGAAAAGTGCCTTCTGGAGTTTCTATCTTCAAAGCTCCTAAAAAGCCCGGCAAAAGCGCTAAAAGGTTTTCAGAAACGATATAGATAAAAAAAGTCGCAATTAAAGGAAAAACTTCTTGAGCAAGACTGCGCGAGCCAGCAACGGTTTCAATGTAATTTAAAATTTTTTCAATTAAAGCTTCAAAAAGATTTTGAAGACTTTTACCTTTAGGAATTTTTTTAAAACTTTTTCTTACAAGAAAGGTTAAAAAAACTAAAATCAAAATAGTAATCCAACTACAAATTAAAGTATTGGAGATTGAAAAATTTCCGATTTTCATTACATATTCTGGCTCAAGAGAAATTTTAATCATAGATTATTTTCGAATAATTGGCAAAAGAAAATGACGAATTTCAAAGAAAATAAAGATAAAAGAGA
>CAZNFF010000033.1:1570-5562 GCA_964572495.1 uncultured Candidatus Saccharibacteria bacterium | reverse complement strand
GGAAAAATTACTAACGAAATTGTTTGGCTTACTGCTTTAGAAGAAGAAGAATATAAAATCGCCCATGGCGGAACCCCTCGAGATAAAGAGGGCTATATTTTACCCAAAATTGTTGAAGTAAGATATCGAGGTCGACCAACTCAATGTAAAAGAGAAGAAGTTGATTTGATTGATGTTGCTCCTTATCAAATTGTAAGCATCTCTACTTCTTTAATTCCTTTTCTTGAGCATGATGATGCTAACCGAGCTTTGATGGGCTCTAATATGCAAAGGCAAGCCGTGCCTTGTCTTAAAGCCGAACCTCCTTTGGTTCAAACTGGAAATGAGAAAAAAGCCGCTTATGATTCTGGAATGATGCTTATCTCTGATGTTGATGGAAAAGTAATTGAAGTTGATGCTTCAAAAATTGTAATTCAACCTAAAGGAAAACCAAAAGAAAGAAAAGTTTATTGGTTGGAGAAATTTTCTCGAACCAATCAATATACCTGTCATCATCAATTTCCAAAAGTAAAATTAGGTCAACAAGTAAAGAAAGGTGATCCTTTGGTTGATACTAATGCTATTAAAGATGGAGTTTTATCTTTAGGAAAAAACCTTTTGGTGGCTTTTATGCCTTTTCGAGGTGGAAATTTTGAAGATGCGATTATTATTTCAGAGAGGCTGGTAAAAGAAGATATCTTTACTTCAATTCATATCGAAGATTTTGAATGCGAGGTAAGAGAAACCAGGCTTGGTCCAGAGGTGACGACACCTGATATTCCCAATGTCTCTGAAGAAAAATTAAAAGATTTAGATGAAGAAGGAATTGTCAGAATTGGAGCCGAAGTTAATCCGGGAGATATTTTAGTTGGAAAAATCTCTCCAAAAGGAGAAGCTGAGCTTTCTCCAGAAGAGAGACTTTTAAGAGCCGTTTTTGGAGAGAAAGCCAAAGATATTAAAGATACTTCTCTTCTTCTTCCTGGAGGAAAAAGAGGTCGAGTTATCAGAGTGAGAGTTTTTTCGAGAGAAAAAGGAGAAAAGCTTGAACCTGGGGTGATTAAAAAAATCCAGGTTGAAGTGGCTCAAATTAGAAAAATTACTGCTGGTGATAAACTTGCTGGTCGGCATGGAAATAAAGGAGTGGTGGCAAAAGTTTTGCCAGAAGAAGATATGCCCTATCTTGAAGATGGCACCCCAGTTGACATTATTTTAAATCCTCTTTCCGTTGCTTCTCGAATGAATATTGGGCAGATTTTAGAAACTCATCTTGGCTGGGCGGCAAAAAAGCTTGGCTATTATGCCATTACCCCAGCTTTGGCTGGTGCCAGTGAAGAGGAAATTAAAGAAGAGCTTAAAAAAGCTGGCTTACCTGAAGATGGAAAAGTGACTTTGTATGATGGCTATACTGGTGAGCCTTTTGATCAAAAAGTTACCGTTGGTTATATCTATATGATGAAACTTAATCACTTAGTTGAAGATAAAATTCATATGCGCTCAATTGGTCCTTATTCTTTGATTACCCAGCAACCTTTGAGAGGTAAGGCTCATATGGGAGGACAAAGATTTGGTGAAATGGAGGTTTGGGCGCTTGAAGGCTATGGAGCGGCTTATACTCTTCAGGAAATGCTTACGGTAAAATCCGATGATGTTAAAGGTCGGGCTCAAACTTATGAAGCCATCATTAAAGGAGAAAAAATTAAAACTGTATTTTTGCCGGCATCTTTTAATGTTTTAGTGTGCGAACTTAAAGCCTTAGGTCTTTCGGTTCAAATTGAAAAAGAAAAAACTTCTGAAAAAGCGTAAAGCGCAAAACTCAAAGCGCAAAGCTGAAAAAATAAAAAAACCATGGAGGATATCAAATCAATTCTTTTAAAAATTGCATCACCAGAGGAGATTCTTTCCTGGTCTCATGGTGAGGTAACTAAGCCTGAGACGATTAACTATCGAACCCAAAGACCAGAAAGGGATGGTCTTTTTTCTGAGCGCATTTTTGGACCAACTCGAGATTATGAATGCTATTGTGGTAAATATAAAAAGATTCGCTATAAAGGAATTGTTTGCGATCGCTGCGGGGTTGAAGTAACTCATTCTTCAGTTCGAAGAGAAAGAATGGGACATATCAAACTTGCCGTGCCAGTGGCTCATATTTGGTTTTTAAGAAGCGTGCCTTCAAGGATTGGTCTTTTTCTTGATATGAGTGTTAATGCTTTGGAAAAGGTGATTTATTACACTGGCTATATCATTACCAAAGTTGATCATAAAAGAAAAGAAGAAATTAAAAAGCAGATTGAAAAGGAATATCAGGAAAAATTGAAGAAGAAAGATACCGACAAAGAACTTTTAACCAAAAATTATCACTACACCCTTTCCCTTTTGAATTTAATTAAAGAAAAACAGGTCATTAGCGAACGTCAGCTTAAAGAGCTTTCTCAAAAATTCGGAGAGATTTTTGAGGCAGAAATTGGCTCTGAGCCAATTAAAAGAATGCTTGAAGAAATTGACCTTGAGAAACTAAAGAAAGAGCTTGAGGAAAAACTTAAAGATAAAAAAGTAAAAGATCGAAAAAGATTAATTGCCCGCTTGGGACTGGTAAAAAGCTTTATCAGAAAAAATTTAAGACCAGAATGGATGTTCTTAACCATTTTGCCAGTTTTGCCTCCAGATTTAAGACCAATGGTTCAGCTTGATGGTGGACGTTATGCCACTTCAGATTTAAATGATCTTTATCGTCGAGTAATTAACCGAAATAATCGACTTAAAAAACTTTTAGAGTTAAATGCTCCAGAAGTCATTATTAGAAATGAAAAAAGACTTCTTCAGGAAGCTGTTGATGCTTTAATTGATAACAGCGCCCGAGCTGGAAAAAGACCAGTGGCTTCTTCTCAAAAAAGACCGCTAAGATCTTTAACTGATCTTTTAAGAGGCAAAAGAGGGCGCTTCCGCCAAAATCTTTTAGGAAAAAGAGTTGACTATTCAGCTCGTTCAGTGATTGTCGTTGGACCAGAGCTTCAGATTGATGAATGTGGTTTGCCTAAAAAAATGGCTTTGGAGCTTTTTAAACCTTTTGTGATTCATAAGCTAATGGAGCAAGGAATTGTTCATAACATTAGAACCGCCAATATTTTAATTCAACAAGCACCGCCTGAAGTTTGGAAAGCCTTAGAAGAAGTCATCGAAGGAAAATATGTTCTTTTAAACCGAGCGCCAACTTTGCATCGTTTAAGTATTCAGGCTTTCAAACCAATTTTAATTGAGGATCTTTGTATCCGAATTCCACCCTTGGTTTGTGGTGCCTTTAATGCTGACTTTGATGGAGACCAGATGGCAGTTTATCTTCCTTTAAGTGATGAGGCTCAAAAAGAAGCCAGAGAACTGATGATTGCTTCTCGAAATCTTTTAAAGCCAGCTACTGGAAGCTCAATTGTTCATTTAGCTCAGGATATCATTTTGGGATGCTATTATTTGACTTTAGAAAAAGAAGAAGAAAAGAAAGAAAAGATAAAAGTTTTTGCTGATGAAAATGAGGTGATTTATGCTTTAGAAACTAAATCAATTGATCTTCATCAAAAAATCAAAGTCAAAGTAAAAGGAGAGATTCGAGAAACTACGGCTGGAAGAGTAATTTTCAATCTTCTTTTACCAGAAGACTTTCCTTTCATTAACCAAGTTTTAAGAAAAAAGGAAATGAAGAAATTAGCCAATGATTTGATTTATCGTTACGGCATGGAAGAAGCCTCTAAAGTTTTTGACAAAATTAAAGAAGTTGCTTTTGAATATGCCACTTTAGCTGGCTATAGCTGGGGAATGGATGATTTAGTGATTCCTAAAGAAAAGAAAAATCTTATCAAAGAAGCCGAAAAAGAAACTCAAGAGATTTGGCGTGCCTATCAGGAAGGGCTTCTTTCAGAAAATGAAAGAAGAGAAAAAGTGATTGAGGTTTGGATGAAAGTGAGAGATAAAATGAGAGAACTGGTGCCTCAAAGTCTTAACAAAGAAGGACCAGTTTTTGCTAT
>CAZNFF010000033.1:0-1470 GCA_964572495.1 uncultured Candidatus Saccharibacteria bacterium | reverse complement strand
GTTTGTTCTAAATGTTATGGGCTTGATTTAGGAAGAAATCATTTGGTTGAAGTTGGAACTCCAGTTGGAGTGATTGCAGCTCAATCAATTGGTGAGCCTGGAACCCAGCTTACGATGAGAACCTTCCACATTGGAGGCATTGCCGGCGCTGATATCACTCATGGTTTGCCTCGGGTCGAAGAGCTTTTTGAAGTGAAACCACCAAAAAACAAAGCTGTTATTTCTGAAGTTAATGGAAAAGTAGTTGAAATCAAAGAACTTGAAAACGATTGGGAGGTAATTATTCAAACTAAAGATTCAAAAGGAAATTCCTTTAGGGTGAATTATCTGGTGCCAAAAGATTTAAGCTTAAAGGTAGAAAAAGGAGATTTGGTAGTCAAAGGTCAGGCTTTATCTGAAGGAGCAGTTGATGTTAAAGCGCTTTTTAAATTAAGTGGCATCAAAGAAGTTTGGCGTTATCTTTTAAATGAAATTCAAAAAGTTTACATTTCTCAGGGAGTTTCTATCAACGACAAACATATTGAAGTTATCATTCGTCAAATGTTTTCTCGAGTGAGAATTAAAGATCCAGGAGATTCTGAGTTTATTGAAGGTGAGATTATTAGCAAATCAAGATTAATTGAAGAAAATCGAAAATTAGTTAAAGAAGGAAAAAAGCCAGCCAAGGCAGTTCAGCTTCTTTTGGGTATTTCCAAAGCGGCTTACTATTCTGATAGTTTTCTTTCAGCGGCATCATTCCAAGAAACAACTCGAGCTTTGGTTAAAGCGGCTTGCTCTGGTGGACCAGATCGTCTTTTAGGGCTTAAAGAAAATGTTATTATTGGAAGATTAATTCCAGCCGGAACTGGTTTTCGAGAAAGAAAGGAAAAAAAATCATAACTTTTCAATTTTAAATTTGACATCTTTTTTATCTTTAGCTTTTGAAGAATAGTTTTGAGTTAGCCTTTTTCCTTCTTCCAAAGCTTTCTTTGAAACTTTCTTTCTTTTTTCATAGCTTCTGATTAAAGTTGTCGGCCCAGGATAATTTTCCATTTCAATTAAAATATCTCCTTTCTGGGCTAATTTTTTTAAAAGCTGATTTTCTTTTTCATTTCTTCCAACAATAATTTTTATTTTCTTTTGCCAAAAATGCCTTCCTAATTTTAAAAGCTCGATATCGTTTTTTTTAGCTTTTGGGAAATTTTCTAAAAGCTCTTTTAATCTTTTTGAAAAGTTAAGATCAGTTAAAAGGCAGCCGCCACTTGGAGTAGGATATTCTTTCAATTTAAATTTTTGAGCCAAAAGAATTTGTCTTTTTCGAGAGCGTCCTTGAAGATCTAAAAGAAGTTCTCTTTTTATCAAACCTTTTTTTTCAAGTATAGTTTCTTCTAAAAGCTTAGCTGAAAGAGGACGAAGTAAAATTCCTTTTAAGCTTGATTTTTCTTCGACCAGCTTTAAAGCAAATTTATTTTGAGTCATTGGTCTTTCTCC
>CAZNFF010000032.1:0-5622 GCA_964572495.1 uncultured Candidatus Saccharibacteria bacterium | reverse complement strand
CTAATTTAACTTTAGATCAAGGAAAATGTCCGCCCTGGCTTTTTGAAAGAATGAAAAAGCTGGCTGAGCTTATTTCTTTAATTATTATTGAAGAATTTGGCACCCAAGAATTTTTAAAAAGGCTTTCTGATCCGGTCTGGTTTCAAAGCTTTGGCGCTCTTTTAGCTTTTGATTGGAATGCCTCCGGACTCACCACCACCACTTTAGCCGCTTTAAAAGAAGCTTTAAGACCTTATCAAAAAAAGCTCGGAATTTTCATTTGTGGTGGTAAAGGAAAAACTTCAAGAAAAACACCTCAAGAAATTGAAAACCTTTCTTTTTTGGCTGATTTTGATCAAAAAACAACTCAAAAATTGATTTTCATTTCAAGAGCGGTGGCAAAAATTGATAATTGCCTTCTTCAAGATGGTTTTCAGCTTTACCATCATAGTTTTCTTTTTGATAAATCTGGTAATTGGTGTGTCATTCAACAAGGGATGAATCCTGACTTTTCTTCAGCTCGGCGCTACCATTGGTTCTCTCAAAAAATTCAAAGACTTGATTTAGAACCTCATTCTGGAATTATTTCTCAAAAAACTTTTCAAAAAGTTTTGAATTTAACTTCCCAAAAAAGTGAAGAAAATAAAAAAGCCACTTTGGCTTTAGTAAAATCAAAAAAGAGTTTTTTAGCTGATCTTAAAATTCTTTTTTCTTCTCAAAAAACTTTAAAAATTTTAACTTTACCTGATTTAGAATTTAAAACTCATCCTAAAATAAAAGAATTCATTGACTCTCAATATCTTTTCAAAATCTTTCAAAAAATTGCCCAAAATGATTATCAAAGCTATCTTGATCTTCTTTTAACTGAAGGTGTTGGACCAAAAACCATTAGAGCTTTATCTTTAGCTTCAGAAATTATCTATGGCAAAAAACCTTCTTTTGAAGATCCAGCTAGATATTCCTTTGCCCACGGAGGCAAAGATGGCACGCCTTACCCCGTAGATAAAACTACTTATGATAAAACCATTGAGATTTTAGAAAAAGCAATTAAAAAAGCAAAATTTTTATCATTAAAAGAAAAAGAATCCCTTCTTTTTCGCTGCAAAAATCTTAGTTTATAAATTTTTTGGAATTTGGAATTTAATTGGAATTTGGTGCTTGGAATTTGGAATTTCAACCAAAATTTGGTGCCCCGGGAGGGACTCGAACCCCCAACCGTCAGCTTAAAAGGCTGCTGCTCTACCAGTTGAGCTACCGGGGCTTTTAGCTTATCATTTTAATCAATTCTTTCGCGTTTTCAAGAGCAAAACCATAAAAATCATTGTTAAAGTAAGCAAAAATAGTTTTGGTTTTTCTCCATTTTTTAATTTTTTGAGCATATTTTTTAAGATCCTCTGAAGAATATTTAGAAGCAAAAAGCTGATCTGGTCCGTGAAATCTTAAATAAACAAAACTTGCCAGCTCTGGCTTTTCTATTTTTGGCCAGCGAGAAGAATCAGAAATTACTAACGCAACATTATATTTTTTAAGCAAATTAAAAAATTTTTCATTTTCAAAGCTTTTGTGCCTCACCTCAAGGGCATATAAAATTTCAATTTCTTTTTCCTTTTCTTTCAATTTTTTAAGATATTCCAAAAACTCTTTTAATCTTTTAAAATTTTCTTTTTCAAATTTAAAAGAAGGAGGCAGTTGAATCAAAAAAGGACCAAGTTTTTCTTTTAAATTTAAAGCATTCTCAAAAAAAGTTTTAAAAGCCTCCTTTACTCCTTTAAGGCGTTTAATATGGGTAATAAAGCGAGAAACCTTTGGAGCAAAAAGAAAACCTTTCGGAGTGGCTTGATACCATTTCTGATAAGTTGAAGGTTTTGGAAGGTGATAAAAAGAGTAGTTGATCTCGGTAGTAGAAAAATGCTTGGCATAAAATTTTAGCTTTTCTTGAGAATTTAAATTTTCAGGATAAAAAATTTTATTCCAATGAGAATAAATCCAACCACTGGTGCCAATATAAACTTTTCTCTTTCTCATAAATCTTTATTGAGTGATAATAATCACTTTTTCTCCTTCTTTTTTCAAAGTAAATCTTTTTCGAGCTTCTTTTTCTAAATTTCTTGGCTCCTCAAAGTATTCAATTTCTTTTTTTAAAGCCTCATTTTCTTTTTCAATTTTTTCTAAATTTTCTTTCAAAAAATCAGCTTTTTTTTGAAGCGCCTCAATTTCTTTAAATTTTTTGACAAATTTAAAACCAAAGAGAATTAAAAGAAAAGAAAAAAGAGCAGCTAAAATTTTGATTTTAATTTCTCTTTTTCTCATCAAATTTTAAGATAGCGCCTCATAGCAAGAAAACTTGAGAAAATTCCTAAAAAAATTCCAAGAAGGGTTTGCCAGAAAAAGATGTTGAAAAAATTCTCCAAAAAATGTTTATAAAGATTAACTTGACCGGTAAAAGAATAAATATAAGGAGAAATTGCTTTTATCCCTAAAAAGATAATTAAAGTGGCAAAAAGAGAACCAAAAATGCCATACAAAGAGCCAGCCACAAAGAAAGGTCCCCGAATAAAAGCATTAGAAGCGCCAACTAATCTCATAATTTCAATTTCATCTCTTTTGGAATAAATTGCCAGTCGAATGGTGTTAAAAGTAACTGCAAAAACAACCCCCAAAGCAAAAAGGCAAAGTAAAATAATTCCTTTCTCAGCTAAATTAACCATTCTTGAAAGTCGATTAATGGCAAGCTGATTTTGAGAATAAGTGATTTTATCAATTAACGGCACAAATTCTTGATTTTGAAGATAACTTACAATTGAAGCATAGTCTTCAGGATGAAAAGCTTTAATATTTAAGGAAGCCTGAAAAGGATTTTCTTCAATTTCTTTTAAAGCCGCCATAATCACTTCGTCATTTTGATGGCGGGATTTAAATTCTTCCAAAGCTTTTTCTCTAGAAATATATTCCACTTTTTTAACTTCATTTAAAGTCTCAAGCGCATTTTTAATTTTTAAAATTTCATCCTCAGGGACCTCTTCTTTAAAATAAACTGCAATATCTACTTTTTCTTTTAAAATCTCAAGGGTTTGGCCAGAAAGATAATAAAAAAAGTAAGTTGAAGTGATTACCAGTAAAGCAATGGTCATAATCACCGTGGCAATGCCGGAAATCAATCGATTTCTCCAAAACTCTTGCCAGCCATTTTTAAGCATTCGAAAAATGAAAGTAATCATAAGCTTTACCAATTATATCTTTCTTTAATTTCCTTTTCAACTTCTTCTTTTAATTTTCCATATTTTTCAAAAGTTTTTTGTTTTAAAAATTCTACTTGAGAAAAATCACCTTTTTTTGGAGGAAAAGTAGTTAAATTAAAAGGCAAGGAGGTTTTACCTTCAATCATAAGCTTCACATAAGCCCAAAAATTATCTAAAGAAATTAAATCAGAAATTTGAAGGTAAGGCTGAAATTCTTTTATCAAAAATTCAGCATCAGAAGCGCCAACCCGGAAAACAATTTGGGAGCCAACATTTCCAAAAATAGCATCTCTAATTTTTTCAGGAAGCTGGGCAATGTATTGATGAGCTAAAATTAAATTAAGTCGATATTTTCTGGCTTCAGCTAAAATTGAAGCCACCGTTTCGGTGCAGAAATTTTGAAATTCGTCAATGTAAAGATAAAAATCAACTCGCTCTTCTTGAGGCACATCAACTCGAGATAAAGCCGCCATAAAAAGTTTGGAGACAAAAATCATTCCTAAAAGATGTGCATTAATTTCTCCAATTTTTCCTTTGGCTAAATTAATTAAAAGAATTTTTCGACTATCAATCACCTCTCTAAAACGGCAAAAACTCTTTTTCTGACCAACAATTGGTCGAAGATAATCATTGGAAATGAAAAGATTAAGTTTTGAAGTAATATAAGGCGCAATATTTGATAAAGCAAATTCTCCGCCAGCTTCTTCAGCTTCTTTTTTCCAGAAATTATAGACAATTGGATTTTGACATAAAGAAAGCTTTTTTTCTCGAAAAGAAGGCTCAGTGAAAATTCTTGGGATCTCTAAAATGGTTGAGATTTCTTCTGGATCTTCCATTAAAAGTAAAAGAGAATTTCTCATATATTCTTCAAAGACCGGACCCATGGTTTCCGCTGGAAAGAGTCGATAAAACATCTGAATCATCTCATTAGCAATAAAAGTTTTCTCCTCAGGATGATTTCGATCAAATTCTAAAAAATTAAGCCCCAAAGCATATTTGGGATGAAAAGGATCAAAATAAATTACATCTTCAAATCTTTCTTCAGGAATTAAACTTAAAAGATCAAAAATGGCATCCCCATGGGGATCCAAAAAAGCAATTCCTTTTCCTTTTTCAATATCCTGAGAGGCTAGCTGAACCAGAAGATTTGATTTTCCGGTACCGGTTTGACCAACTAAATATAAATGCCTTCTTCGATCTTCATCAGAGATTTTAATAATCGTTTCTCTTCCTCGGAAAATATTTTTTCCTAAAATTAAACCTTCTTCTGGCAAATTTGGTGGTGGTGGAAGTTCTTTTACCCTGGCTTTTTCAACCTCAACTACTTCAGTCAAAATTGGTGGATGCCAAAAACAAGCGATTTCTTTTGAAGAAAGAATGATTTTTTGAGAAGGAGAAAATTTTCGCCAAGAAAATTCAAAAATAAGATTTAAAATTTTTTTAGGAAAAACTGGCTTAAAAGAATTTCTCAGAGGACTTCCTAAAGCTTCAAAAGAGGAAAGAAGATCAGAAAGAATTTGATCACTTCTTTCTTTAGTTGGAGCTGAAGTTAAAATTCTTAAATTGACTTTAAAAAGCCGACTTTCTGCTTTCTTTGAAAGAGCTTCAATTAATTCTTCATCAGAAGCTTTTTTTGGCTCTTTTTCTTTTGTTTTTGGAGGCAAAGAAAAAAGACCAAAGATTTCTTCTAAAAAGCTTTTGAAAAAGCTTTTTTTAGCTTCAGAAAACTTTTTTCCTTCTTTTAAAGCTGAAATAATTCCTTTAATTTTGCTGTTATAGGATTTTGGAAGCGGTTTTAAAATTATCTGAAGACAAGCTCCTTCTCCTTCTTTTTTCAATTTAGTTAAAGCCGAGCAGATTGGCTCTTGAGGATCTTTTTTAAATTCATCAAAAAATTTAAGAGGAATTTCCCAATCTTTTTTTAACTTCAAAAAAGCTCCGGAAACTTTTCCTTCAGGATTAAAAATGTTAAAATCTTCCGGTACTAGTTTCGTTTGAATTTGAGGCCAAAAACTTTCGGCAATTTTTTGAAAAAACTCAATCTGATTTTTTGGAAGAGCCACAAAAAATTCAATTTTTTCTTCTCCTTCTCGCTGAGCAATTTCCAAGCAAAATTCAAAGTTTTTTCCTCCTAAAACTTCTAAAAATTCTGAGGCTTTTTTAAGTTCTTCTGAAAGATCAATTTTTTCTTTTTCTTCTAAAAGTAAAGGAAACTTAATTGAAAGAAGGCGATAATTTTGAAGCCTTTTTAAACCAAATTCAAAAGATTTCTTTTTCAAAAGAAAGATAAAGATTAAAAAGAGAAGGAAAGTGAGAGAAAAAATTAAATAGATCATTGAGTCTCTCTTTTTTCAATTTCTTCAATTATTTTATCATGAAAAGCATCAATAAGATAAGGATTTTT
>CAZNFF010000031.1:0-5683 GCA_964572495.1 uncultured Candidatus Saccharibacteria bacterium | reverse complement strand
GCTTTAAATAAAAAATGAGAAAAGCTCTTAAAGAAAAAATTAAAAGTCTACCTCAAAGACCCGGGGTTTATTTTTTCAAAGACAAAGAAGGAAAAGTGATTTATATTGGCAAAGCTAAAGATTTGAAGAAAAGAGTTCTTTCTCATTTTTCTAAGAAAAGTGATTGGTTTTTAGATTTTTCAGATAAAATTTATGATCTTGAAGTTATTGAAACTGAAAATGAAAATGAAGCACTGATTCTTGAAAATGAGTTTATCAAAAGACTTCAGCCAAGATATAATATTGCTTTTAAAGATGACAAAAATTATTTTTTTGTCGGTTTTAGTCAAGAAACTTGGCCTCGGGTTTTTTTAACCCATCAGCCAAAAACTAAAGCTGAATTTTTAGGTCCTTTTGTTAGTGGAAGAAAATTGAAAAGCTATCTTTCCAATTTAAGGAAAATTTTTCCTTTTAAAAGCTGCTCAAATTTTCCTAAAAAAAGATGCCTTTATTTTGATTTGGGACTTTGTCCTGGACCATGTCTTGAAAAAATCAGAAATTCTAAATCAAAGCTTAAAAATTATCTTTTGAGTTTAAAAGCTTTAAAGGAATTTTTAAAAATTTACCTTTTAAAATCAGGAAGGGTTGAAGGATATGATATTTCCCATCTTTCAGGAAAATTTATTGTTGGTTCAATGGTGGTTTTTGAAAAAAATGAGCCAGTGAAATCAGAGTATCGAAGATTTAAAATTAAAACTTTAAAAAAAGCTAATGATCCTAAGGCTTTAAGAGAAGTGATTTTAAGAAGATTAAAACACTCTGAATGGAAGATGCCAAGTTTAATTGTTCTTGATGGAGGGAAAGCTCAACTTAAAGCTACCAAAAAAATTGAAATTCCTTCAGTGGCTTTGGCAAAAAAAGGTCGTTTTGAAGGGAAAATCTATTCTCATTTTTCTAAAAATTATCTTTTACTTTCAGAGCTTCCCGAGGAGGTAAGAAATTTCTTTTTGTTTTTAAGAGATGAAGCCCATCGATTTGCTCTAGCTTATCATCGGCTTAAGAGAAAAAAGGAGCTTTAAAAGATTTTGGAGAGGAAAAATTTAGGAAAAAGGAAAAAGAAAGGAAGGAGGAGAATAAAAAGATAAAGTAAAACAAAAGCAAGAAAAATGAGAAAATAAAAAATAAGCCCAAAAATGATTTTAAAAGCTCGAACTAAAAATCCAAAAAAATAACCAATCGGAGTGTAGTCTTGATAAAGAGGTGAAAAAAGATAATGGAAATTAACTTTGATGGCAAATCTTTTTTCAAGTTTTCTGATAACTTTTTCAAAGCTTTGTTTTAAAAAAATGAAAGAATCTTTAAGCCAAAATTCAAAAACTGATTTTAAAAAATAAAAAAGATTTTTGAAAAAAATTTTGAAAGCCATTTTTATTTTAGAATCTCAAGATAATCATTGAAAGAAATTTTAATTTTTTTGGGAGCAATGATAGAAAAAGTGAAATTTTCTGGTCTAAAAATTTGCTGACTTAAAGTTTTTATCTTTTTTGAAGAAACCTTTTCAAGATTTTTTAAAATTTCAGAGAGTTTTGGAACTCGATTTTCTAAAAGAAGTCTTCCGCCAAAAAAGGAAGCCATTCCTTGGGTTGTTTCCAGTGAAAAAATTAAACTGCTTTTGATTTTTTCTTGGGCTCGCTTTAGCTCCTCTTCTAAAACTCCTTCTTTTTTTATTTTTGAAAGTTCTTTTAAAATTAATTTTACTCCAAAATCAACTTTTTCCAAATTAATGCCGGCTTGAATCGCAAAATAGCCATGATCAGTGTAAAGATCAGGTGAGCATGAAAAATAATAACAAAGAGAATATTTCTCTCTTAAAATTTGCCAGAGTCGAGATGAAAACCCTTCTCCTAAAATGCTGCTTAAAATTAGCAAAGGGTATTTTCTTTTGTCAAATAAAGAAAAAGTAGGAAAACCTAAAATTAAATGAGCTTGACTGGTATTTTTAGAAAAATGAGTAAATTTTGGCTTTTTTTTGACTTTTGGAGGTTTTTTTGAAGGTGGTTTTTTAGAGCTTAAAGTTTTAAATCTTGAAGTTAGAAGCTTTAAGGCTTTCTTTTCATCAAAATCACCAGCTAAGACAATTAAAGTATTTTTGCCAACATAAAATTTTTGATGAAAGTTTAAAAGATCTTCTCTTTTTAATTTTTCAATTACTTTTTTTTCTCCTAAAATTGAACGACCAGCCGGCTGATCACCATATAAGGTTTTTAAAAACACCTCCCAGATGTATTCTTTTGGATCATCTTCGTACATCTTTATTTCTTCTAACACCACTTTCTTTTCTTTTTCGATCTCTTTTTCTGGAAAAAGAGGGTTAAGATAAAGATCGGAGAGAAGGTCAATTGAGGTTTCAAGATGGGCTGAGGTAGCTTTAATCCAATAACCGGTATATTCATTTGAAGTGAAAGCATTATATTTAGCTCCGATTTCATCTAGAATTTTGGCAATTTCAAAAGTTTTTGGCCTTTTGGGGGTGCCTTTGAAGCTCATATGTTCAATAAAATGAGAAATTCCATTAAGATTTTTTGGTTCATATTCTGAACCAACTTTAGTTAAAATTAAAAGACAAAAGTTTTTCACTTTTTCTTTTTTAATCAAAAGAATCCGGGTGCCGTTTTGTAGTCTTTTTTTTAGAAAAGCTTCTCTTGCCATCAAGAATGAATTTTAACTAATTTTTTTTCCAAATCAATTGACAAAAACCCTTTTTGGCTTTAAAATGAAAAGAAAATGATTGAGCTTTCCAAAATTCCAAAAATTATTGATCATACCAATCTTAGAAGTGAGACTGAAGAGGGGATTAGAAAAACTTGCCAGGAAGCGAAACAATATGGTTTTCGAGGGGTTTGTGTTTTTCCAAAATGGGCGAAGGTGGTAAAAGAAGAACTTCAAGGTACTGATATTAAAGTAGTAGTTTTAATTGATCCTCCAATTGGAGATAGTCCAACCGAGGAAAAAGTAAAAGAATCTTTAAAAGCAAAAGAGGATGGTGCCGATGAGCTTGATGTGGTAATGAATATTCCTTTATTTAAACATGAAAGATTTGAAGAAGTTTTAAAAGATTTAAAAGAGATTACTAAAATTCTTCCAACCAAAGTGATTATCGGGAGCGGTTATTTGACTGATGAAGAAATTGCGATTGCTTCAAAAATTGTTAAGGATTCAGGGGCTTTTTGTGTCAAAACTGCGACTCTAAAAGATCCACTTGAACATCGAGAACTTGAAGAGAAAATGAGGCATTTAAGAATAATGAAAGAAAATGCACCTGGGCTTTTGGTTAAAGCTGCTGGAAAGATTAGAACTTTAGAAGACGCCAAACTTGCAATTGAAAATGGCGCTGATATTATTGGTACTAGCTCCTCTTTAGAGATTGTCAAAGAAATTGAAGCTTTATAAAACTTTAAGAAGAAATTTTTTCTGGAAGTTTATAAGAGATGGTTTGAGAGATGCCATCTTTCATTAAAACTCCGTACCAGATATCAGCAATTTGGATAATGGTTGGGTTATGAGTGACTAAAATAAATTGAGTTTTTTCTGAAAGACTTTTTATAATCTGAGCTACTTTATAAGAATTTTTTTCGTCTAAAGCGGCATCGGCTTCATCTAAGATAATAAAAGGAGGTTTGGAATAAGAAATGATACCAAAAAGAAGAGCTAAGGAAAGTAAGGCTTTTTCTCCACCAGATAAAAGATTAAGGTTTTTAAGATGTTTTTTTGCTAAATTGATTTCAATTTCTACTCCCAAAAAGGGAGTTTTTTTGTTTTCTTCTTCATTTTCTTCTTTTTCAAGTTTTACAATCTTTAGCTGAGCTTTTCCTTTGCCAAAAAGGATTTCAAAGAAGCGTTGAAATTCCTTGTTAATTCCTTCAATTCCTTTTAAAAATTCTTTTTCAATTTTTGTTTCAAGGTCTTTTATTAATTTTTCCAAATCTTTTTTAGCCGAATTTAAATCGTCAATCTGTTCTTTTAAAAATTGATATTTTTCTTCAACCTCCTTGGCTTCTTTTATCATTTCTTCAGGTAATTTTCCAATGGAAGCAATTTCACCTCGAAGCCTTAAAATAACTCGAGAAAGTTTTTCTAAATCAATTTCAGGATTTATTTTTTCATTTTTTACCTTTTCCAAAAAAATCTCTTTTGGAATTTGGGCTTTTTCTAGTTCTTCAAAGAAACTTTCTTTTTTTATTTCAAATTTTTCTTTTTCAAAGTTGATCTGATCAAGCTCTCTTTGAAGAGAATAAATTTTTTGCTGAAGAGAAGATTTTTTTTCAAAAAACTCTTGATAAACTTTTTGAAAATCTTCTTTTTCTTTTAAAAGAGTCTCAAGTTTTTGATTGATTTTTTCAATTTCAAGATTTAAAGCTTCAATTTCTTTTTTAATTTTTTCGATTTCAGCTTCATCCTTTTCTTTTTCCTCCTTTTTTTCTGGATTTTTAATTTTTTCTAAAATCAAAACAAGGCTTTTTTTGATCTCTTCTAAAGAAAGCTGAGAAAAGTTTTCTAAAATTTTTTCAATTTTTTCTTTGATTTCCTCAACTAATTTTTTCCAATCGATTCTTTCTTCAAAAAAACTTTGACCTTCTTTTTTTCCAAGCTCAAAGACAAGTTTTTCTTTTTTTGAAAAAATTTCTCTTTTTTTAGCTTCAAGGGCTTTAATTTCATTTTCTTTTTCAAATTCCTTTTTTTGAGAGATAAGTTTTTCCAAGTTTTTTTCTTCTTCCCTTAGTTTTTCAAGTTCTTCTTTTAAAACCTTTTCTTTTTCTTCAAAAGCCGGTATTTCGGAAAATTCTCTTAAATATTTTTGAGAAAAATAAAGCCATTCATTTTCTTTTAATTTTTCTTGAAGCTCCTTCTTTTTCTTGGCTCGAGCTAAATGCCATCTTAAAGAGCGAAGTCGAGGGAGAAGTTGATCTAAAACAATTAAAGCTTCCTTAAGATTGTTTTGGCATTTTTCAAGATCTCTTTTAGCTTGTTCTTTTTTCAAGAAATAAGGTTTAAGTCCTAAAATTTCCTTAAGCATAATAGCTCTTTCAAATGGTCCTTTAAAAAGAATTCGATCCACTTCTCCTTGATTTAAGATAGAAAGTCCTTTCGGACCAGTTTTTTTAGTGGCTAAAAATTCAATGATTTCTTTTTGACGCACTTTTTTGGAATCTAAGAAAAATTCTGAAACTCCATCTCTTTTTACTTTTCTTTTAATTTCAACTTCTTTTTCTCCATCTTCAAAAATTAATTTTACCTGAGCAAAACCGGCTTTAGTTTCTTTTGAAGAGAAAATTAAATCATTTAAATTTGAGGAGCGAATAATTTTTGATTCTTTTTGACCAATAACCCAATCAATGGCATTGACGATATTTGATTTACCTGAGCCATTAGGACCAACAATGGCAGTAATTTTTTTTGAAAATTCCAAATAGGTCCTTTTTAAAAAAGACTTAAAACCAATAATTTCGACTGCTTTTAAAGAAAAAGTGGAATTCATTTTTTAAAGATATCCCCAGCCAGTTTTTTGAAGCGCTTTTTTAGCGGCGTTGGTTTCGGCTTCCTGTTTTGAAGAGCCAATTCCTTTGGCAATTAATTTTCCTTTTAAAAAGACTCCAGCTTCAAAAGTTTTGTTGTGATCTGGTCCCCATTCTTTAAGAATTTGATA
>CAZNFF010000030.1:0-5829 GCA_964572495.1 uncultured Candidatus Saccharibacteria bacterium | reverse complement strand
AGTTGAATTGATCCTTAAACATTTTGAAGAGACTTTTGGATTTTTGAAGAGGTTAGGCTTTTAAAACTTTTCCATGGAAAGAGAAATTTCAGCTGGATTAATTATTTTTCGAAAAGAAAAGGAGAAGATAAAATTTCTTTTACTTCAAAAACCTTCAGGACTTTTTGAATTTCCAAAAGGTTTGATTGAAAAAAATGAAGATCCAAAAAAGACCGCTTTAAGAGAAGCTAAAGAAGAAGCTGGAATTGAAAAGGTAAAAATCATTGATGGATTTAAAGAGACGATAAAATATGTTTATTCTTTTAAAGGTAAAAAAATTTTTAAGATTGTAATTTTTTATCTTGGAAAAACTTCTCAGAGAAAAATTAAAGTTTCATTTGAACATCTTGGCGGCGGCTGGTATGAGTTTGAAGAAGCAAAAAAGCTTTTAAAATTCAAAAATTATAAAGATTTACTTGAAAAAGCTAAAAAATTTATCGAAAAAAATCTATGAGTTTTATTAAAAATTTTTCAGAATTAGCTCGAACCCCTGAAAGAAAACTTCTTTTAAAAATTCTTGAAGCTG
Source organism: uncultured Candidatus Saccharibacteria bacterium (assembly GCA_964572495.1). Classification (GTDB taxonomy): domain Bacteria; phylum Patescibacteriota; class Minisyncoccia; order UBA6257; family JAGGUH01; genus JAGGUH01. Next base: position 5,264 of record CAZNFF010000030.1, on the reverse strand, counting down.
GAATTAATTTTTGCCAGCCTTCAAATATTTTCCCTCAAAAAATAAAAATTGAAAATGAAAAATTGAAGATTTTAGATAAAAAATTTGATCTTAAAAAATTTAAAAAAATTTATTTTTTTGGCATCGGCAAAATGGCTTTTTCAAGTTATCAGGTTTTAAGGAAAATTTTTAAAGAAAGATTTGAGATTGCTTTGATTTTAGATCCGACTTTAAAAAGAACTATTAAAAAAAAGAAAGTAAAATTTTACAAAGTTTCCCATCCTTTGATTAAAAAGATTAATCTTCAAGCCAGCCAGGAAATTTTAAAGTTTTCTAAAAAAATTAAAGAAGATGATTTGATCATTTTTTTAATCTCTGGTGGCGGTTCAGCTTCTTTTTCTTTTCCTTCAATTGATTTCAAACTTTACAATCAACTTTTCAAAGAGCTTACCAAAAAAGGAGCTGATATCAAAGAAATCAATACTTTAAGGAAACATTTAGATCTGGTAAAAGGAGGCTTTTTTGCCAAAAGATTTTTCCCAGCCACGATTATTTCTTTGATTATCTCCGATGTTATTGGAAATGATCTTTCCTTTATTGCCTCTGGTCCAACGGTTTTTGATAAAACCACAGTCTCTGAAGCTAAAAAAATTTTAGAAAAATATTCTCTTAAAGAAAAATTCAAACAAATCAAATTTCTTGAAACTCCAAAAGAGAAAAAATATTTCAAAAAAGTTCATAACTTTTTGATTTTATCAAATAAAGATGCTCTTTTGGCAATGGAAAAAGAAGCAAAAAGTTTTGGAAAAAAAGCCAAAATTTTTTCTGATAAAATTCAAGGAAATGTAAAAGAAGTGGCAAAAAAGATTCTTTCTTTAAAAGGCAAAGGAATTTTTATTGGTGGAGGAGAAACCACGGTGGAAATTAAAGGCAAAGGAAAAGGTGGACGCAATCAAGAACTTTGCCTTTGGGTTTTAAAAAATTTAAAAGAAAATCAAACTTTTTTATCATTTGCTTCTGATGGTTTTGACTTCTATAAAGCCGCTGGCGGCATTGTTGATTTTCAAACCAAAGAAAAAGCCAAAAAATTAAATCTTTCAATTGAAAAATATTTAGAAAACAATGACTCTTTTCATTTTCTTTTAAAAACCAATGATTTAATTTTCTCAAAAAGAACTGGTCTTAATATTGCTGATCTTTATTTGCTTTTAAATTCTTAAAAAAAACCGCCCCTTTGGGGCGGCTTTTAGAAAGAAAATTCTTTACTTTTCTTTATTTCTGGCAAATCATCAGATAATTAACGGTATCATTAGACCAAGAGTCTCCGTAATGCTGGTTTTGAGATCGCGCATAAACTCGCCAGCCATTTTCTTCTAAAGTAACATAGCACCAATGTCTCCATCCTTCCAAGGTATCACCTTCAGGTCCGAAATCTCGCGGGCTAGCAATGATATGACAATCATTAACAGTATATCCTTCAGGAGGAGAGATTAAATCATTATGGGCAGCTACACCAGTCACTACTTTAATCTGACATGAAGCAGCTGTAGTTTGAATTGTACCATCAGGGAATTTGAAGCCACCGCTAGTTGATTCAATGATTCCATTAACACTTAATTTTTCAGTCGGGTTTTTTGTTCCAATTCCTACATTGCCTAAAACATAAAAGTTTCCTTCATCAGTAATTTCGATACTTGAGCTGGCATTTTTAGGATAGATGTATCCTTCACCTTCACCCCAAAGAGAAATTTCATCAGCATGTTTTCCATCAACCATATCAGCATCTAAACCTGAGCCTTCGCCGTCAACCATTTTTATTCTTTCAAGAAGTCTTTCTGGAGTAAGAGCTACTAAAATGTCAAATATTTGATCTTTTACATACATAATTTGCCTCTGAAGATCATCTAATCTTCCTTCAACATCTATTTTCCAATCCTCAGTTTCTCCTTTCCATTCTTCCATGGTTTCTTTCCAACCTTCCAAGCTTTCTACTCTTGAATTTAAATCTTCAACTTCTCCTTCCAATTCTTCTACTTTGGCATCTAAATCTTCAAATCCTCCTTCCAAGTTTTCAATTCTTGCTAAAGCCTCTTCAATTTCTTCTTCCATTTGAGCCACTTTTTCCTCTAAAATTTTCACCCTCTCCCTTAAATTACAAATCGCCCAAGTAATCGCTCCTTTCTTTGGAAGCTGACAGGTCTTTTCCCAGAAATTTTCCCAATTTTCTCCTTTAAAAAATCCAAAAGCTGGAAAAGCGCCAGTTGAAAAGATTAAGCCGATCAAAGCTAAAGAAAAAATTAATTTTGCTCCTTTCATTTTTTAATTTTTCATCTTTCGACCTTTAATTTAAATTTAAAATTTTTTCGATTTCTTTTTTAATTTCTTCAAAATTTTCTCTTTTTAAATAAAAAAGTTTTACATCATTCCTTGTTTTTATTTTATCAGCAAAAGGATTTTTAGCAAGCATAATGGTTGCTAAAACTTTATTTTTCGAATTTAAAGCTTTTAAAACCGCTTCTTTAAATTTTTCTGAAAAAAGCTCCATTTTTCCAATTTCATCAATGAAAATAATTTTTCCTTCTTCAATTCCTTTTTCAATTGCTTTTACTCCGATTTCTTCTACATCTTTTAAATTCACTTTGTATTTTCCGACCTGATATTTGCTTTTAAAATTAAGATGAGCCAAAAGCCCTTCTTTTCCTTCAAAAGTTTTTATTTTAAAGCCAACTCTTTTTCCATTTTTTCTTATTTCTTCACTATAAAATCCTGAAATTTTTGATCTCAGTTTTTGAGAAATTTTTTTAAGAAGAGTTGTTTTTCCTGAGCCCGGTTTTCCAGTGATAAGAATATTTTTCATTTTAAAAGATCTTCTTCTTTGACATTAAAAACCGAAAGAACTCTTAAAGCCGCAGGAAGAACCTGATGATGAATGTAATAATCAGTATCAATATCAGAAATCTGAGCCCACTCATAAGGAATGGCTTTATCAGAAATTCTTTCTCCTTTTTTAGAAATAACAAACATAATAATCGTTCCTGGCTCAACCTCTTCTCCTTTTTCTTTCATTTTTTTAGCACAAGCCAGATGAGGCGAAAGTGATTTATATTCTTCAATTGGTTTGGTAAGCTGCTCATAAATTACCAGTTCTTTTAAAGCAATTTTTCTGGCTTTAAGTTTTGAAATCACTTCCTTAGTATATTTAATCGCTCCTTTGACATCTTCTTTTTTGAGCACAAATTCTAAAACTTTTCTTTGAACTTCTTTGGCAAGCTGACACCAGTCTTTTCTTACGGTTTCAAGTCCTCTTACCAAAAGATTCCCTTTTTCATCCAAAAGAGCATATCTTTTTTTAGCCGTGCCTTTAACTAATCCTCTTGGAATAAAAATACCTCTTTGATAAAATCCTTGAAGATCAAGTTCAATAATTCCTGGAAAAGTTTTATTAATTTTTTTCAAAAAATTTTCAATGTCTTTTTTAAAGGTTTTTTCTTTTCCTGGTTTTGGTTTTAAAAAAGCGGAATCAGTGTCTCCATAAACCACAATAAAATCTTTACTGGCTTTTTCCATTGCTTCTTTAATTAATTTTCTTCCCCAAGCAGCGGCTGATTGAGCGCATTCTTTTGAGTACCATTTTGAAGCGGGAAAACCAAAATAACCATAAACGGCATTAGAGATGATTTTAATTACTTGCTGACGAGTATTTAAAAGATGATACTCTTTTGAGCTTGGCTTCAATTTTTTCATTTTCTTTTTAATTTCCCATCTCTCTTCCAAAAGTTCTTTAATCACCGAAGAAACAAAACCTTTTTTCTTTTTACAGAACCAAAAATTAGTTTCCGGCACTTTAAAGCCATTGTTTTTACAACAAGAACAATTTAAAGTTTCTGGGGAAATATTAAAAGTGGCAATAATTGAAGGATAAAGCGAGCGAAAGTCAACCACGGCAATGTTTTCATGGATTCCTCCAATTGGTTCTTTCACATAACCTCCAGGATAGGTGAATTGCTTTCTTTTCAAAATTTCATCAAATTTTGGTTGATTAGGAATAATTTCACCTAAAAAGTGAGCTTTTTTGGTTAAAAAGCTTTCTACCAGTTGAGAATAAGTCATTCTTGAGACATCAAAAAGAAGCTGTCCTGAAATTTTTGAAAGCTCAAAAATTTGAGAAGCAAGCAAGTTAAAAAGCCGAAAAGTAAGTTCAGAGTCTTTTAAGCAATACAAAGCCAATTTTTCAAGATCTTTTTTCTTTCGCCAAGCCTCAAGAAGCTCTTGAAAATCCATTTCAATTTTTTTATCACCTAAAAGCTCAGCTGAAACGGCATTTAAAGTTAAAACTTCGGTTTCAAGGCTGGGAGAAAGGATATTGTTAATAAAAGGAAAAAGATCAATATGAACTCTTCCTAAAACCAAAGCCGCTGAAGCTCTTCCTCTTCGAACAAATTTAAATTCTTCCTGATCCCGACCAATTTTCATTTTAATTCCGTACTCTCGAGCTCTTTCTCTTATCATTGGAAAATCAAAAACATCTCCATTATAAGTTAAAATGATATCAGGATCTTCTTTGATTATTGTTTCTTTGAAATCTTCTAAAAGCTCTTTTTCATTTTTAACAATTTTGACAAAGGAAGGAAATTTAGCTTTCTGATAAGTAACCACTTTTTTGAAATTTTCTCCAAAATAAGAGATCATAATGATTTTTTCTCTCCCTTTCTCAATATCAACTTCAAGATCAAAAGCAAGAGTTTTCAAAGAAGGCTCTTTTTTAAGGTCAATTGGAAAAATTTTTCCATTTTTTTCTTCAACCCAGCCTGGCTCATAAATTTTATTTTCAAGCAAAAAAGAATCAGAAAAAGAAAGCGAATATTGATATTCTTCCACAACCGTTCCTTTGCCACCTCTCTTTTTTTCCAATTTTTTAACAATATCTCTTATCTTTGAAGTATCAGGCGGGCGAAAACAAGTGATTTTGATTACCTTTTTTTCTTCTCCATTAAGCTTTTTTTTGACAATTTCTATTTTCTCAACCTTTGCTTTGTGTGAAGCAATGATTTTTTCAATATCTTTAACTGCTTCTTTTTCTTTCCCTTTTTCTGGCAAGACAAAAAAATAAGGTGAAAAATCAACCAAGGTTTTCACCACCTTTCCTTTTTCATCTTTCCCAAATAACCGAGCCTTTGTCTTCCCTGAAGCGTCAATTAAATAATCTAAATCCAAGAGAAAAAATTTCATAATTTTTATTTAAAAATTTCCTTTTTTAATTTTTTTGCTTGTTCAATAAAAAAGTT
>CAZNFF010000029.1:0-5978 GCA_964572495.1 uncultured Candidatus Saccharibacteria bacterium | reverse complement strand
CCTTCTCTTTTGGAGCGAAAAACATTTTCATTTCCGTCAGGAAAAACTTCTTTGACAATCACTTTTCCTTTTTCTAAAAACCAACTCGCAATTTCAATGGCAACATCTAAATAACCTCCGGTATTGTTTCTTAAATCAAGAATCATTCCTTCTGGATTTTCAAAAATAATCTCAAAGGCTTTTTTATAAAAAGCTTGGCTGAGATTGGGATTAAAGGTGTAAAGAGAAAGAATAGCAATCTTTTTTCCCTCTACTTTTTCAAATTTAAGATCAAGGGTTGGAACTTTGATTAAAGCTCGGACAATCTCAAAATCTTTTGGTTTTTCCCAACCCTCTCTTAAAATTGTTAAAACTACTTTGGTGCCAATCTTTCCTCTAATTTTTTTAACTGCTTCGGATAAAGAAAGATCCAGAGTTGAACTTCCATTGATGGCTAAAATGAGATCTCCAGGTTTTAATCCAGCTTTTTCAGCTGGACTACCTTTTAAAGGAGCGATAATTTTAAGCTTTCCTTTTTCTTTTCCAATTTCCGCCCCAATACCTCCAAATTCTCCTTCAATATCTTCTAAAAATTTTTGAGCCTCATCAGGTTTGAAAAATTCGGTGTAAGGATCATCAAGAGATTTTACCATTCCTTTAATCGCTCCATAAAGCATCTCTTTTGGTTTTAAATTTTCTTTTTTATAAAAATCTTTTTTTAAAATATCAACTGCTTCCCAAAAAAGAGAAAGATCAAAAGCTTCTTTTGAAAGATTTAAATTTTCTTTAACTGGCTCTTCTTTTAAATTTTCGGTAGCTTTAAAATTTTGAGCGCAAAAAAAGCCAGCAAAAAAAATAAAAACCGCTAAAACAAAAAAAGCAAAATTTTTAAAAAGAGAATTTTTTTTCATAAATTTTAACTTCTGATTTCAGCTTTAAGTTTTTCTTTCAAAGCCTGTTTAATTTTTTCAAACTCTTTTTCTACTTCTTCTTCAGTTAAAGTTCGATCTTTAGCTTGGAAAATGATATGAAAAGCTAGCGATTTCTTTCCTTCAGGCAAATTTTCTCCAAGATAAATATCAAAAAGATCCACATCTTCAACATATCTTGGTGATGCATCATAAATCACTTTCATAACATCATCAACTTTTACTTCAAAATCAACTAAAAGAGAAATATCTCGAATCACCGCTGGATATTTAGAAAGAGGCTGAAATTCTCTTTCTCCCAAAACGAGCTTTAAAATTTTATCAAAACAAAGTTCAAAAATACAAACTCTTGGTTTTTCTTTTAAAGGAATTTCAAACTCTTCTAAAACTTTTTCTTTAATTTCTCCAATAAATCCAAGAAGATTTCCTTTAAGATCAACAATCTCGCCAAATTTGAAAGGATGGAAAATTTCTTGAATTGACTTTAACTTTAAAGATTTTGGTTCTCTTAGATAATAATCATCTCGATCAAGCCCATTTTTCTCTAAAAAGCTTTCCAAAACTCCCTTCATCTCATAAAAAAGTTGATTGGGATCTTTTTCTTTTTTCCTTGCTAAAACCGCTCCAAAATGTTTTTCTTCAAAAAATCTTTTCCCTTTTTGATAGAAAATTTTGCCAATTTCAAAAGCTTTAACTTCACTTAAAAATTTAAAATTTAAAGCGACATTTTTTAAAAATCCAAAAACAAGATTACTTCTTAGATATTCAAATTCCTTTGAGGTTGGATTTAAAATCTTAATCTCTTCTTCAAGTTTCCAATCGGTTTTTCTTTTCATGGAATAGTTATAAACCTCATCAAAACCTAAAGAAACAAAAATATCTCTTATCTTTTCTTCAAAGATAACCTCATCTTTTTCTCTTTTAGGAAAAATCAAAGCTAAAGGTGGTTTTTCTTTTAGCTTTTCATAGCCAATCAAACGAGCCACTTCTTCAAAAAGATCAATTTCCAAGTTAAGATCAGCTCTCTCTTCCGGTGGTTCAATTAAAATTTTTTCTTTGCTTTCTTTGATGAGTTTCGCTCCTAGTTTTTCAAAAATCTTTTTTACCTGGCTTGGCAAGACTTTTTCTCCAAGATAGCTTTCATATTTTTCAAAATGAAAAGGAATAATTCTTCTTGGAGGTTTTTTGAAAAGATCATAAACTTCAACTATTTTGGCTTTCGGTTCAAATTTTAAAAGAAGCTCTAAAAGTCTTCTCATTCCAATTAAAGGAAGGAAAGGAGAAAGCTGATGAGAAAATCTAATTGAAGCTTGGCTTTCAAGTTTGAGATTTTTTGAAGCTAAATAAATACTCCTCCGATCAAAACTTGCCGCCTCAAATAGAACTTTTTTGGTATTAAAATCAACTTCAGCTAGCTTTCCTCCTTTAATTCCGGCAATGGCTAGCGGTCCTTTTTTAGAAGTAATCACTAAAACTTCCTTTCCAAGTTGATATTTTTCTTCTTCTAAAGTAACAATTTCTTCATTTCTTTTAGCTCTCCTTACAAAAATCTCAATTTTTCCTTTTTTATCTTCAATTTTTGAAGCATCAAAAGCATGAAGTGGCTGACCAGTTTCAAGCATGACATAGTTAGTTAAATCAACTATCAGGTTATAAGAATTAATTCCATAAAGCGCTAATCTTTCCTCAAGCCATTTTGGAGACTTTTTATTTTCAATTCCCTCAACTAAAACTCCAATGTATCTTGGAGTTAAGTTAAAATCTTCAATTTCAATTTTTACTTTTGGCTTTCCAGTTTTAATTTTTTTCAAAGGCTGTTTTAATTTTTGAAAATCAATTTTAAGTTTTGATTTAGGGAAAGCCAAAAAAATTTCTTTTGCCAGACCAAAATAACTTGCGGCATCATAGCGATTGGGAAGAATATCAACTTCTAAAAGAAAATCATTTTTTTCTTTTTTTATTTCAGTTTCAAATGAGTAAAGATTTAAAATTTCTGCCAGTTTTTCAGCTGGAGGAAGATTAGAAAGGTATTCTTTAAGCCAGCGATAGGAAAAAATCATAGTTTTTAGAATTGTCTAATAAATCTTAGATCACCTTGATAAAAAAGCCTGATATCAGGAATTTTATATTTTATCATTGCCAGCCGATCCACTCCAACTCCAAAAGCAAATCCTTGCCATCTTAAAGGATTAAGCCTGGCTGCTTCAAACACCTTAGGATGAACCATTCCCGCTCCCATCACTTCAAGCCATTCTCCTTCTTTTGCGCTTTGCGCTTTGCGCTTTGCGCTTAACCTAATATCAACCTCAACACTTGGTTCAGTAAAAGGAAAATAGCTTGGTCGAAGTCTAATTTCAACCTTTTCTTTAAAAAATTCCTTAAAAAAGTGCAAAATCACCGCTTTAAAATTTGCTAAAGAAACATCTTTTCCTACCATTAAACCTTCAACTTGATAAAATTGAATTTCATGATGGGCATCGGTTCTTTCATGTCTAAAAACTCTTCCAGGTGCAATAATCCGAAAAGGCGGCTGATGTTTTTCAAGATATCTTACCTGAACTGGTGAGGTATGGGTTCGGAGAAGATAGTTTTTTTCAAGCCAGAGAGTTGACCAAAGATCTCTTGCTGGATGATCTTCAGGAACATTTAAAGCATCAAAATTATAAAAACAGGTTTCAATCTCTGGACCTTCAACCACCTCAAAGCCCATTCTTCGAAAAATCTCTTTAATTTCTCTTAAAACTAAACTCAAAGGATGAAGATGTCCTAAAGAAATCTTTTTTCCAGGACAAGTTAAATCAACTTTTTCTCTCTCAAGCTTTTTTCTTTCCTCAATTTCTTTCAAAATCTTCTCTTTCTCCAAAAACAACTTTTCCATTTTTTCTTTTAAAAGATTTGCTTCTTTGCCGATCTTCCTTCTTTCCTCTAAGGAGAGCTCTTTTAAAGAACGCAAAATTTGGGTCAAAGCCCCTTTTCTTCCAAGATATTTCACCTTTAAAGTTTGAAGCTCCTCCAAGCTTTCAACTTTTTCTATTTCCTTTAAAAAATCTTTTTCAATTTGGGAAAGCTCCATTTTTTAAAAAAATTATCTTCATTTAAGAAAAAAAGTCAAAACTTAAAAACTTTTTTCAAAAAATTTTAAAACCCAAACTGCATCAAAACTACCACTTTCAAAAAACGCAAAGATATAAAAACCAAACTCCCAATCCTTGTTCTCAAATTCTTAAGAACATCAGAATAGCCCTCTTAAAAGCTCAAACAAGTCTTTCAACATGATTAAAAGCGAAAAAATTGAAAAAACCAAAGAATTTAGAAAATTAAAAAGAAAACAAAAATTTAAAAAAAATTTTAAAGAACAAAGTCTCAATCCCTTATTCTCAAATTCTTAAGAACATCAGAATTAAGAGAAAAAGCGGTGAAGTTGAAAATTAAAAAGGCTTAAAAGTAAATTTTGAGATTTTTGGTTAGAAACAAAAAAACAATTTTTGGAAGACCTCATTTCCGATAATATACTGTGAGTGTATATTACCAGAAACAAGAAAAATCAAAAACTTGAAAGTGAAAAACTTCCTTGATATAATGAAAAAATCATGGAAATCAAATTAAATGAACTCAAAGAAATTAAATTGAAAAAAGAAGCTCCTTTGGTTTTTCCTCTTTTTGAAGGAGAAGAAGTTGATTTAAAAGAATTAAACCTTTCAAAACCAGCTGAAAAAATTTTAAAAAACCTTAAGGAAGGAGAAAATGAAATTATTTTGACCGAAAAAGGAGAAAGAGTGATTTTTACTTGCTTGGGCAAAAAAGAAAAATTCAATGAAAAAAGATTCCGGATTTGGATCAGAAAAGTTTTTAGAGAGGCAAAATCAAAAAGATTGGAAAATTTTGAAATTGTTTTAGAAAACCTTCCTTTAAAAAAATCTTTTCTTGTCAAAGAAGCTGCCTGCAATCTTCTTTTAGCTAATTATCGATTTTTTAAAGGAAAAAAAGAAGAAGAAAAAGAGGTAAAAGAAGTTTCTCTTTTAATCAAAAATTCAAAAAGCTATCTTAAAGAGCTAAAAGAAGGAGAAATTATTGGAGAAGCGGTTAATTTTGCTCGGGAGCTTGCTAACCTCCCACCCTCAGAGCTTTATCCTCAAAAACTTGCTGAAAAAGTTAAAAAAGAGTTTAAAGGAAATTCCTTTAAAATAAAAGTTTTTGATGAAAAAGAATTAGAAAAACTTGGCTTTGAAGGAATTTTAAGAGTTGGTCAAGGAAGCAGCCATCCACCAAGATTGATTGTAATAAAATATTTTGGAAGAAAAGAAAGAAAAAACTTTGATTTGGGACTGGCTGGAAAAGGAGTAATTTTTGATAGTGGCGGACTTAATATTAAAAATTGGGAAGGAATGCTTGAAATGCATCTTGACAAATCCGGAGCCGCGGCAGTTTTAGGAGCGCTTCGAGCAATTTCTAAACTTAAACTTCCTTTAAACATTGTCGCCGCCATTCCAGCAGTTGAAAATTTACCTTCAGGAAAAAGCTATCATCCCCGAGATATTTTAAAACTTTACAATGGGAAAACCGTGGAAGTCATTCATACTGATGCTGAAGGAAGATTAATTTTAGCTGATGCTTTAAGTTTTCTCTCAAAAGATTTTAAGCCAAAATTTATTTTAGATGTTGCCACTTTATGTAAAGGCACCTTAGTTGCTTTAGGACAGCAAATTATGGCAGTTTTCACTAATCAAGAAAACCTTGAAGAAAAACTAAAACAGCTTGGAGAAAAATCAGGTGATTATCTTTGGATTTTTCCTTTATGGGAAGAATATCAAGAAGAAATTAAAAGTGATTTTGCTGAACTAAGAAATATTGGCAAAGGAGGATATGGCGATCCTATTAATGCCACTATCTTTTTGAAAAATTTTGTTGGTAATCTTCCTTGGATTCATATTGACATTGCTCCAACCATGAGTACGGTTGAAAGCCAAGCTCTAAGCAAAGGTGCCAGTGGCAGCGGAACTAGATTTTTAATTGCCTTTGCCCAAGAATTTTTAAAAGAATTCAAAAATGGCTAAAAAAAGAATTTTCATT
>CAZNFF010000028.1:1394-6075 GCA_964572495.1 uncultured Candidatus Saccharibacteria bacterium | reverse complement strand
GGAGAGATTGGTTGGATTGCCACTGGAATTAAAGAACCAGATAAAGTTTTAATTGGTGATACCGTTTTAAATTTTTCTGATTTTCAAAACAAAAAAGAGATTTTTGTTTTGCCTGGTTTTAAAAAACCAACGCCGGTGGTTTTTGCTTCTCTTTATCCTAAAAATCCTGATGATTATGAAAATTTAGTTTCGGCTTTTAAAAAACTTCATTTAAACGATAGCTCTTTAAGCTGGCAAGAAATTAGTACTTCCCTTGGAAGAGGACTTTTGGTTGGCTTTTTAGGACTTTTACATTTAGAAATTACCTGTGCCCGTTTAAAAGAAGAATATCAGCTGGAAACTGTGGTTACTTTACCTACGGTGCGCTATCAGATTGAACTTAAAAATGGGAAAATTATTGAAATTTCTGATATTTCAAAAATGCCTCCTTTAGGAGAAATTAAAAAAATTTTAGAGCCTTTTGTGAAATTAGAAGTTTTTCTTCCCTCAAAATTTTTAAATGAAATTTTTTCTTTACAAGAAAAATATCGACTTACCTATCTTAACACCCAAAGCCTTGGCTCAGATAACATTTTAATTGAATTTGAAGCGCCACTTTCAGAAATCATTGTTGATTTTGATGATGTTTTAAAATCAAAAACCAAAGGATTTGGAAGTTTTTCTTACCAGCTTCTCGGCTACAAAGAATCAGATTTGAAAAAACTTGAAGTTTATGTCGCCGGAGAGCTTCAGCCAGCACTTTCTTTTTTAGTTCACAAAGATAAAGGTTATCAGGAAGCAAGAAAGTTGGCTTTAAAATTAAAAGAAAATCTTCAAAGAGAGCAATTTCCAGTGATTATTCAAGTAGCCCTTGATGGAAGAATTGTTGCCCGAGAAACCTTGCCAGCTTTAAAGAAAAATGTTACCGCTCCTTTATATGGTGGAGATTTTTCAAGAAAAAAGAAGCTTTTAGTAAAGCAAAGAGAAGGAAAAAAGAAGCTTTTAAAATTAGGCAAAGTGAAAATTTCACCTGAAGTATTTTTAAAAATTTTGTCTCGCTAAAATGAAAGCTTTAATAAAAAAATTAAAAGATGGAACTTTAATTGGTGGAGCTGATGAAGCCGGAAGGGGACCTTTAGCCGGTCCTTTGGTTGGAGCGATTGTTGTGATGAAAGCTTCTTTTTTAAAAAAATCAAATTTTAATTTCAAAGATTCTAAAAGTTTAACTTCAAAAGAAAGAGAAAAAATTTTTGACTGGCTTAAAAATCAAAAAGAGGTTGAATTTGCTTTTAGCTTTGTTTCTCCAAAAACGATTGATAAGATTAATATCTTAAAAGCAACCTTTTTGGCTTGGAGGCGAAGCTTAAAAAAACTTAAAAGAAAACCTGAAGTTCTTTTCGTTGATGGAAATCAAAAAATTCCTAATTTAAAAATAAAGCAAATTCCAATTCCTCAAGCTGATAAAAAAATTTTTCCGGTAAGCTTGGCATCAGTGGTGGCAAAAGTTTTGCGGGATCGATTTATGGAAAGATTAGCAAAAAAATATCCTTTTTTTCAATTTGAGCTTCATAAAGGCTATCCTACCAAAAAACATTTAGCTTTATTAAAAAAATTTGGGGTCTTGCCAGTTCATCGAAAAAGTTTTGGACCGGTTTTTGAAAGGCTTTCTTTTAAAGAAAAAGTTTTATTTATTGTTTCCAAAATTAGAAAAGGAGAAGTTTTATCTTATCAAAAAGTGGCAGAGCTTGCTGGAAACAAAAATGCCGCTCGGGCAGTTGGAAGGATTCTTTCTCAAAATTTTGACAAAAGCATTCCTTGTCATCGGGTAATTAAAAAAGATGGCTCTTTAGGAGGTTATAATCGAGGCATTCTTTTAAAAGCTTTGCTTTTAAAAAAAGAGCTTAAAAATTTTCATGATTAGCTTCCAAAAAGTTTCTTTGAAAAATTTTTTTGTTTTTTTAATTTTCCTTTTTCTAGCGATTTTTTTTGAAATTTTTAAAATCAGCTGGATTTTTGATTTTCATTTTAATCTTTTTTTAATTTTTTTGATTTTTTCTTTAAACTATCTTGGTTTTTTTGAAGCCTTAATTTTGGGAGGAGCTGGCTTTTTTATTTTTGATTATCTTTTTTCTTATCATTATCTCTTTTTCCTTTTAGGAATTTTGATGATTTTATTTTTCTATTTTCTTTCCTCTAAGTTTTTTGAAAAAAATAACCTTTTTGGAATTTTAATTTTTCTTTTTTTGGGAGAGGTTTTTCTAAATCTTTTTTTTGGACCAAAAAATTTAATTTCTTTTTCTTTTTTAAAAGAGCTTTTACCAACCTTGGCTTTAGGATTAGCCTTTTGGGCTGGTTTGAAACTTTTGGAATAAAATTTAAAATAAAAGGATTTATGGAAATAGAAAAAATCTGGATCGAAAAATATAAAGAAGTGCCAGAGGAATTTTTGAATTCTTTTAAAGAATATCCAAAGCCAATTTTGGAGATTCTTTGGAGTCGGAATTTAAAAGAAAAAGAGGAGATTGAAAAATTTTTAAATCCTTGTTGGGAGAAAATTTATGATCCTTTTTTGATGAAGGGGCTTGATGAGGCAGCGAAAAAAATTGTTGAAGCGATTAAAAAAAATAAAAAAATCTGCATTTTTTCTGATTATGATACCGATGGCTGTTGCTGTGCCGCGTTATTTAAAGAATTTTTCGAAAGAATCGATTTTAAAAATTATCTTATCTATATCCCTTCTCGAAAAGAAGGCTATGGACTTTCTGAAGAAGCCCTTAAAAATTTGAAAAAAGAAGAAATTGATTTAATTGTCACTTGTGATTGTGGCATTTCTGATGTTTATGAAACCGAATTTGCAAAAAAGTTAGGAATGGAAGTGATTATTTCCGATCATCACTTGCCTCAAGATTCTTTGCCTAATACTTTGATTGTCAATCCCCATCTTAAAGGAAACTCTTATCCTTTTAAAGAACTTTCTGGAACTGGAGTTGGTTTTAAACTAATTCAAGGAATTTTAAAGATTTTAGATTATCCTTATCGAGAATCACTTGAAAAATGGAATGCTGATCTTCTTTCAATTTCGTGTGTGGCTGATTTTATGCCTCTTTTGGATGAAAATCGAATTTTCACTAAATTTGGTTTAATTACGCTTGAAAAAACCAGAAAAATTGGATTAAAAGAGCTCAAAAAAGTTTGTCTTCTGCCAGAGAAAGTGAGTGCTCAGGATATTGCTTATTATCTTGCGCCCCGTTTAAATGTTTCCTCAAAAATTGATCATCAAAATGAAGCCTATCATCTTTTAACGACTGACTCTGAAGAAGAAGCAAAATTTTTAGCTAAAAGATTGGATGAAAAAGTTAAAGAAAGACAAAGACAAACCGAAATTATTGAAAGAGAAATTGAAAGTAAAATCAAAGAGCCTTTACCAAAAATTCTTTGCTTTGGCTCGCCCAAATGGCCTTTAGGAATAATTTCTTCTTTAGCTTCCAAGTTAAGAGAAAAATATTTTCGACCAGTTTTTCTCTGGCGAGAAGAAAGATTTCAAATTAAAGGTTCGGCTCGAAGCATTGAGGAGTTTAATTTAGTTGAGGTTTTAAGTCAAATTAAAAAACTTCATCCTGAAATTTTTATTAGCTTTGGCGGACACAAAAAAGCCGCTGGCTTTACCATCTTGCCTCAATACAAAGATCTTTTTTTGGAAACTTTAACTTCAATTGCTAACTCTCAAATTTTAGATGAATACCTTATTCCAAAAATTGAAATTGATGCTAAGATTTTACCTGAAGATTTAAATGAAAAATTTTTTGAATACTATGACAAACTTGAGCCTTTTGGAATGGGCAATCCGATGCCAGTTTTTTTGATGCCAAAAGTAAAAGTAAAAGGAGTTTCCAGTGTTGGCGAAAATGGTGATCATTTAAGGTTAAAAATAGAAGCTTCGGGATTTACTTTTGATGCCATTGGTTTTAGAAAAGGTCTGGATGCTTTTAAAATTCCACCAGATTCTTATATTAACCTCGTAGTAACTTTGAAGAAAAACTTCTGGCAGGGAAGGGAAAAATTAGATCTTGAAATTATTGACTGGAGAAGATAAAATAAACTTGAAACTTTCAAAAATGGCTTTTTTATTTTCTCCAAAAAAATTTGGGATTGATCTTGGCACCTCCAATACCTTAATTTATCAGGCTGAGAAAGGGATTGTGGTTAATCAGCCTTCTTTAGCGGCGCTTAATAAAAGAACCAATCAAATTGTCGCTATTGGAGAGGAAGCTAAAAAAATGGTTGATCGGGTGCCTTATCATATTGCTATCTTAAGACCTTTAATTGGAGGGGTGATTTCTGATTTTGAAGTTTGTTATCAGTTTTTAAAGCAGCTTTTAGATCAAGTTTCCGAAGGTCCATTTTTCTTTAAAAGATTTTGGATGGTAGTGGCGGTGCCATGTGGGATTACTGAAGTTGAAAGAAAAACAGTTGAAGATGTCGCTCGACTTTTGGGAGCGAGTCGGGTTTTTTTAATTGAAGAGCCATTAAGTGGCGCGGTTGGAGCTCGACTTCCAATTGCCAGGGCAAGAGGATATTTAATTATTGACATTGGTGGTGGCACCACTGAAATTGGAGTCATCTCTTATGGAGGAATTGTGAAATATAAAACTTTAAAAATTGCTGGGGATAAATTTGATCAGGCAATTATTGATCATATTTT
>CAZNFF010000028.1:0-1294 GCA_964572495.1 uncultured Candidatus Saccharibacteria bacterium | reverse complement strand
ATTCTTTCAGAAATTTTAAAAAAAGTTAAAAAGAAGGCTAAACCTCAAGTTTCCACTCTTTTTCTTTCCAATTTTGCTTTTTCTTTAATTAAAGAGGCAGGAGCTAAGCCTTCTTTTTTAAATTTTAAGCCTGAATTTGCTAAAAAGCCATTTCCAGCTCCAATTTGTATTTCGGTCAATGAAGTTGTGGTTCATGGGATTCCTAAAAAGGATTTGATTTTAAAAGAAGGAGATTTGGTGAGCTTAGATTGTGGCATCTGCTATAAAAATCTTTATACTGATATGGCAATTACTTTTGGAATTGGAAAAATTTCTTTGAAAGCTAAAAGATTAATTAAAGCCACTAAAGAAGCGCTAAAAAAAGCCATCAAAGTTTGCCGGCCAGGAAAGCGAATTGGGGATATTTCTTTTGAAATTGAAAGCACGATTAGGAAATATCATTTTTATCCCATTTGTGAGCTTTCTGGTCATGGGGTTGGTTATCAAGTTCATGAGGATCCTTATGTTCCCAACTGTGGCTTCAAAAACACCGGCGAACTTTTAAAAGAAGGTTTAGTAATTGCAATTGAACCAATGGCAGCCATTGGAACTTCGGAAGTAATTTGTGATGAAGATGATCAATTTTTAACGGCTGATGGTTCACTTTCATCTCATTTTGAAGCAACAGTTGCCGTGACTAAAAAAGGACCGATGATTTTAACTCCTTTAATTGATTAAAAATGTTTAAGGTTGTTTTTTCTTCCAAGCGATCGAAAGCCAGGATTGGGAGGCTCAAGATGCCAAGCGGAGAGGTGGAGACTCCAATTTTTCTTCCCATTGCTACTTTTGGAAATGTAAGAGGAATAAGTTTTGAAGCTCTTAAAAAAATTGGCTATCAAATGATTTTAGCTAATACTTATCATCTTTATTTAAGACCAGGAATTGAAGTGATTAAAAAATTTAAAGGACTTAAAAATTTTTCTGGTTGGGATGGTCCAATTTTAACTGATTCTGGAGGCTTTCAAATTTTTTCTTTAAAGAAGACCAAAATTTTTAATGAAGGAGTTGAATTTTATGATGAAATTGAAGGAAAAAGACATCAATTTAGTCCGGAAAAATCAATTGAAATTCAGCTTGAGTTGAAATCAGATGTTTTGATGGTTTTAGATTGTTTTTTTGGCTGGCCTTATAAAAAGAAAGAAATTGAAAGAGCGGTTTCTTTGACTACTTTTTGGGCGCAAAGATCAAAAAAATTTTTTGAAAAAAAGGTTAAAGGAAAAAAAAGACCTTTAATTTTTGGCATTATTCAAGGAGG
>CAZNFF010000027.1:0-6384 GCA_964572495.1 uncultured Candidatus Saccharibacteria bacterium | reverse complement strand
AAAAAGAGGAAGCGTGAGAAAAGCTTCCTCTTTTTGAAAAATTTTAGTGGAAAAAAGTTGTAATTAAAGCTTCTCTAATTTTTTGTAATTTTCTTTTTCCAATTCCAGGAATTTTAATTTTTTTATCAAAAAGCAATTTCATCAAATCTCCAGCAGATTGAAATTGTTTTGAAAGAGTGGTTTTAAAAACTCTTGAAAGCGGCACTTCGCTGATAGAAGTTTCTTCTAAAAAAGAAACCGAAAATGAAAGAAGAATTTTTTTCACTTCCTCAAGAATTTCTTTTTCTTCTTTCTCTTTAGAAATTACTTCTAGAAGCTTTGAAAGAATTTCTTTCATTTTCTGATTTTCTTCATAAATTTCTCTTATCTTATCATAAAGAAAAATTTTTGGTCTTCCTTTCCAAGCTTTTCTTATCTTCCGAAAAGCCTCTTTTTCAATTGCGTTTACCCTTTGTCGAGAAATTCCAAGTCTTTCTCCAATCTCCCCTAGACTTAAAGCTTCTCTTTGAATTCCAAAATGAGAAAGAATTACTTCTCTTTGAGTAGAATTAAGAGAGGAGAAAATAATTCCCATTAACTTCTTCTTTTCTTCCTTATCTAAAATTGGAAAGATTTGATTTTTTCTTAAAGAAATTCTTAGAAGGAGATTATCTTTTTTGACAGCAGTAAAAGCAAAAACAAAAAGGGCAAGTTTGTCTAAAGGATCAAGATAAGGGAAACGCTCACCGATTTTCTTAGGTTTTTTTTCCATTCTTCCACCTCCTTGTTATTTTTTAAATTTTCTATCTTTAAATTTAGCTTTACTTTAAAAATTTTTCAAGCTAACAAAAAGAGGAAGCCAAAAAGGCTTCCTCTTTAAAAAATTTTATCGAGAAAAGGATTTAGTTAAAGTTTCTTCCACTTTTCTTAATTCAGCTTCATTAGGATAAAAAAATTGCTTTTGCGGCTCCTCTAAAACTTCAAAATCTTGATTAAAAAGCTCTTCAAAGAAAGAAACAAAAAAGGGAAGAAGAATTTTTTTGATTTCCTCAATCATTTCTTTTTCTTCCTTTTCACTAAAAATTACCTTCCCAAGATTTAAAAGAACTTCTCTCATTTTTTGATTCTCCTTTTCCATTTTTTTCACTTTCTCATAAAGGAAAATTGAAATCTTTCCTTTCCATGCCTTTCTTATTTTCCAAAGTGCTCTTTTCTCAATTTCACTTACTCTTTGCCGAGAAACCTGAAGCTTTTCACCAATTTCTTCTAAAGTTAAAGGCTCTCTTTCGATACCAAAATGAGAGAGGATTATAAATCTTTCTCTTGAACTGAGAGAAGAAGAAATGATTCTTTTTAGCTCTTCTTTTTCTTCTTCACTTAAAATCGGAAGTATTTCCGGAAGTATTTGTCCGTTTTTAAAAGAAATTCTTACAAGAAGGTTATCTTTTTTGAAAGCTCTTGGAGCGAATACAAAAAGAGCAAGTTTATCTAACGGATTAAGATAGGGAAAACGCTCCCCGAGACTTTTAATCCCCATCCTTCCACCTCCTTTTATTTTTTAATTTTCTACTTTTAAATTTAGCTTTCCTTTCAAAATTTTTCAAGCTGAAGAAGAAATTAAAGTGGCAATAATTTTTAAGACTGCATCTGGAGAGAGAGACATTGAAGGAATTTTAAGATCAAATAAAAATTGGGCAAAATCAGGGAAAGAAGAGGGAGCATCACCACAAATTCCAAGATATTTTTTTCTTCTCCGGCAAACTTGAATTACTTTTTTAATTTCTTCCTTTACCGCCTCATTTTTTTCATTGCCAATATGAGCAATTTTGGCATTATCTCGGTCAATCCCTAAAGTAAGTTGGGTTAAATCATTACTTCCAATACTCATGCCATCAAAAATATCTAAAAACTTCTCTACTAAAATAACATTAGAAGGAATCTCACACATCACATAAACTTCAAGACCATCTTTTCCTTGTTTTAGTCCTTTTTCTTCTAAAATTTTTAAAACTTTCCTTCCCTCCTCAGGCGTTCGACAAAAAGGAATCATGACCGCAACATTTTTCAAGCCAAAAACATCCCTAACTTTTTTAATTGCCTCAATTTCCATCTCAAAAGCTGGTCTAAATTTTTCATCATAATACCTTGCCGCCCCACGCCAACCAATCATTGGATTTTCTTCTTTTTCTTCAAAAAGCTCTCCTCCAATTAAGTTTCGATATTCATTGGTTTTAAAATCAGAGAAACGAACAATCACTTTTTTCGGATAAAATGCGGCTGCAATTTGAGCAATTCCCTCAGCTAATTTGTCAATATAAAATTTTCTTTTGTCTTTGTAGCCAAAAGTTAAAGCCTCAATTTTGTTTTTAAGTTTTTTGTTTTTTAATTTTTCAAAATGATAAAGCGCCAAAGGATGAATCTTTATTTTTTGAGCAATGATAAATTCTTCTCGAGCCAAACCCACTCCATCATTGGGAAGAAAAGAAAGTCGAAAAGAAGTCTCGGGCACGCCGACATTAAGCATAATTTTAGTTCTAAGTTTTGGAATTTTCTTAAGGTCATATTCTTTTACCTCATAATCTACTTTTCCCAAAAAAATTCTCCCTTCTCTTCCTTGGGTGCAATCAACGGTGACATAATCTCCAGTTTTTAAAACTTTTAAAACATCTTTTACTCCAACAATACAAGGAATACCAAGTTCTCGAGAAACAATCGCGGCATGGCAAGTTGGACCTCCTTCTTGGGTAATAATTGCCGAAGCCAAGGGAAAAATTGAAACCCAATCCGGATCAGTCATTCTAGTCACCAAAACTTCTCCTTTTTTAAATTCTGAAATCTTAGAAACGTCTTTAATGACATGAACCCTTCCTTCTCCAATTTTATCACCAACGGCAATTCCAGTTAAAATTGGAGCTTTTTTAGTTTTTATTTGATATTCCCGGTAAATAAAGCTTCTCTTCTTTAAACTATGAACTGTTTCTGGTCTGGATTGAACAATATAAAGCTTTCCTTCTTTTCCATCCTTTGCCCATTCAATATCCTGAGCTCGACCATAATGCTTTTCAATTTCCATTGCCCATTTAGCTAAAGTTAAAACTTCATCATCTTCTAAAGAAAATCTTTTTTGATCTTTTAAAGGAACTTTCACTTCTTTTAGACCCCCCTCTTTTTTGAAAACATATTTTCTGGTTTTTCTTCCCAAATTTTTGACAATAATTGGTCTAAAATTTTCTTTTAAAGTTTCTTTAAAAACATAAAAAGTATCAGGCACCACTCTTCCTTTAACAATCATCTCACCCACTCCAAAAATAGAATTAATCAAAACTACTTTATCAAAACCGGTTTCAGTATCTAAAGTAAACATCACCCCTGAAGAAGCTAAATCTGAGCGAACCATCTTTTGAACCCCAACCGAAAGCCCAACTTTAAAATGAGAAAAACCTTTTTCCTCTCGATAGACAATCGCCCGATCATTAAAAAGAGAAGCAAAGCATTTTTTAATTGCTAGAAGAAGCTCTTTTTCTCCTTTAACATTAAGATAACTTTCATGCTGACCAGCAAAAGAAGCACTTGGAAGGTCCTCTGCCGTTGCTGAAGATCTTACCGCAACTTCTAAATCTTTAGTTTGATAAAACTGATTTAATTTTTGATAACTTTTTAAAATCTTTTTTTCAAGATCCTTTGGAAAGTCGGCTTTTAAAATCAAATTTCTTGCCTCTTTTCCAATTTGCTTTAGTTTTTTGATATCGGAAATGTTAAGATCTTTAAAAAGCTCTTTTAATTTTTTATCAATCCCATTGGCTTTAAGATAATAAAAATAAGCTTTTGAAGTTAAACAAAATCCAAAAGGAACATTAATTCCTTTTCTTGAAAGCTTAGAATACATCTCTCCTAAGGAAGCATTTTTTCCTCCTACCAAAGGAACATCTTCTTTTGAAATTTGATTTAAAAACAAAATTAAGGCTTGTTTTTTTCTCATGTTTTTATTTTCCAATGGCTTTTTTGCTCGCTTTTCTTCTGATTTCTTCTCCAACATATCTTATTCCCTTTCCTTTGTAAGGCTCAGGAGGTTTTAATCTTCTAATTTGAGCCGCAATCTCTCCAACCCGCTGTTTATCAATTCCAAAAACTTTTATTTTAGTATTTCCTTCAACTTCAACTGAAACATCTTCTGGCACTTCAAATTCTACTGGATGAGAAAAACCTAAAGAAAAAATTAATTTTTTTCCTTGGGCTTTTACGCCATAGCCCGTACCTTCAATTTCAAGTTGTTTTTCAAATCCCTGGGTCACTCCTTCAACCATATTTGCAATCAAAGCCCGCTCCGTGCCCCATAAAGCTTTCGCTCCTTTAACCATCTTTTTTGGTTCAAGTTTAATTTGATTTTCTTCAATTTTAACCGAAATTAAGGGATGAACTTCCCTTTTAAGCTTTCCTTTTGGACCTTCAATTTCAATTTCATTTCCTTCTAACTTCACTTTAACTCCTTCTGGAATTAAAATTGGTTTTCTACCAATTCGGGACATTTTTAATAAATTTCACAAAGAACTTCGCCGCCAATTTTTAGTCTTCTAGCTTCTTTATGAGTCATAATTCCTTTGGAAGTAGAGACAATCAAAATACCTCTTTTTGGTTTTAATTCTTTCCAGCCAGCATAAATCCGGCAACCAGGTTTTGAAATTCTTTTTAAAGAAGAAATAAAAGGAGATTTATCAGGAAGATATTTAAGTTCAATTTCAATTGATTTTCGAGCTTTCTTTCCTCTTTTTTTTACTTCACCCACAAATCCTTCTTGAGCCAAAATTCGAGCAATCTTAAATTTTACCTTGGAAAAAGGAATTTTAACCGTTTTTTTCTTTACCGCTTGGGCATTCCTTATTCGAGTTAACATATCAGCAATTGGGTCAGTGATGGTCATTTTTTTACCAGCTAGCTTTTCTAATACCAGGAATTAAACCTTTGGAAGCTAGCTCTCGAAAACAAATTCGGCAAAGTCCAAAATCTCTCATATAACCTCTTTTTCGCCCACAGCGAAAACACCGATTAACTACTCGGCATTTATATTTTGGTTTTTTCTTGGCTCTTTCAATAACTGACTTTTTGGGCATAGATTTTTATTTTCTTTTTAGAGGAAAACCTAAAAGCCTTAAAAGCTCAATTGATTTTTCTCGATCATCGCAAGAAGTGACCACCGTAATTTCTAGTCCAAAAGTAAGATCTTTTGGTTTAATTTCAGGAAAAACAGTTTGCTCTTTTATTCCAATGGTAAGATTACCACTTTTATCAAAAGATTTCAAGTCAATTCCTTTAAAATCCCTTAAACGTGGAAGAACAATATGAATTAGGCGCGCCAAAAAATCATACATTCTTTGTCTTCTTAAAGTAACTTTCACCCCAACTGGCATTCCTTTTTTTACCCTAAAAGAAGAAATGCTTTTTCGAGCCGGACAGATTGCTGGTCTTTGTCCGGTAATTAAAGCCAGGTCATTTAAAATTTCTTCAATTATCTGGGGCTGTTTATCTGAAGGAAAAGAATTAAGAAGCTTTCCAATGCCACTGTTAATTACCACCTTCTCAATTCGAGGCACCTGAAAAGGATTTTTCAGATTAAATTCTTCCATCATCTTTGGAACTACTTCTTTTTGATATTTTTCTTTTAAATCACACTTTTGCATTTTTTACAAATCCTTACTTTGTTTGGTCTCTTTCCTTGAAAACCTACTCGAGTTGGTTTTCCGCAATGAGGGCAAACCAGCATAACATTGGAAACATCAACTGGTCTTGGAATTAAAACAATTTGCCCTTTCTGTCCGGCTCTTTTTGGTTTTTGATGTTTTTTTACCAAATTTAAACCTTCAACCACGACTCGGTTTTCTTTTGGAAGAACTTTGATCACCTTGCCTCGCTTTCCTTTATCTTTTCCGCAAATCATCTGAACCAAATCACCTTTTTTAATCTTTTTGATTGGCATATTTTTTTATAATTCAAACTACAAATTTTGCCATTGAAATTAATTTATGATAACCTTTTTCTTTAAGCTCCCTTGGAATTGGACCAAAAACTCGAGTTCCTTTAACTTCACCTTTTTCAATAATCACAGCGGCATTATCATCAAAACGAATCCAGCTGCCATCCTTTCTTCGAAAAGGTTTTTTTTGCCGCACAATTAAACATCTTACTACATCTCCTTTTTTTATCTCTCGATGAGGCAAAGCATTTTTCACCGAAGCAACAATAATATCCCCAATTCGGGCATATCTTCTTTTTGATCCTCCAGGAATGTTAAAACACTGGACCACTTTTGCCCCAGTATTATCAACAATTTTTAATTTAGTGCCAACCTGAATCATGATATTTAAAGTGAAAATTCCAAATTCCAAATCCCAAATTCCAATTAAATTCCAA
>CAZNFF010000026.1:0-6541 GCA_964572495.1 uncultured Candidatus Saccharibacteria bacterium | reverse complement strand
TTTGCCCAAGAATTTTTAAAAGAATTCAAAAATGGCTAAAAAAAGAATTTTCATTGCCGTTCCAATTCCTCCAAAAATCAAAGAAGCGATTTTGCATTTAAGAGAAAAAGATCCTTTTTCTAAAATTAGATGCCGTTTTACCAAAAAAGAAAATCTTCATATCACTGTCCTTTTTTTAGGTTCAGTTGAAATTGAAAAACTTCCTTTAATAATTGAAACCACCAAAGAAGCAATCAAAAAAGTTCCTTTAGAAAAAAAAGAGGTTTTTTTAAATCGAGTTTGTTTTGGACCTTTTTCAAAACCAAGAATGATTTGGGTCACTGGAGAAAGTGAGTTTCTTGGAAAGCTTTCCCAAACCTTGAAAAAAGAATTTGAAAAAAAAGGAATTTTCTTTAAAAATAAAGAAAGAGAATTTTTGCTTCATGTCACCGTAGCTCGGTTTCAAAAAGGAGTGGTTTTGCCAAAAGAACTTAAAGATTTTGTCTTAAAAGTTGGCTGGCGATTTCCTTTAAAAAGAATTTTAGTCATGGAAAGCATTTTAAAACCAAAACAGCAACCTGATTATATTGTTTTAGAAGAAATTCCTTTGAAGCTGCCGGGATAGCTCAGCGGTAGAGCGACGGTTTCGTAAACCGTAGGTCGAGGGTTCGAATCCCTCTCCCGGCTTTTTAAAAAACCCGGCCTAAAAAGCCGGGTTTTTAAATTCCAGTAAGAAGATGAAAAAGAAAATTTATCACTGGCCAAATTAAAGGAAAACCAAAGAAGAGAAAAATTATCAAAATGATAGGACCATAAAGTTCTAAGAAAGACAAAAGAGGCGCCCAAGAAGCTGGCGCTAAAGAAAAAAGAATTTTTGAGCCATCAAGCGGAGGAATTGGAACCAAATTAAAAATTGCCAAAAGAAGGTTGATATAAACAATCCAAGAAAAAAACAAGGTTAAAGAAGGATTTAAAGGAGAAAAAATTCTTAAAAAAATTCCAAAGATAATCGCTAAAGCAAGATTAGCTGCTGGGCCGGCAAAAGCAACCAAGCCAATATCTCTTTTTGGGTTTTTTAAAAGCAAAGGATTAACCGGCACTGGTTTTGCCCAACCAAAAACCGCTTTTCCTTGGGAAATAAAAAATAAAGTTAAAGGCACAATAAAAGATCCCCAAAAATCAAGATGCTTGATTGGATTTAAAGTTAACCTTCCAGATTCTTTGGCAGTTGGATCACCAAGATGATAAGCCACGGCTCCATGACTGACTTCATGAATGACCACTGCAAAAAGTAAAATTAAAAGTTGAGCTAAAAAATAAATTCCTTCCATAATTGAAAAATTTTTGGTTTTTTTTATAATACTTTATCGATGCCCCGCTGTGAGCTTTGCAAGAAAAAATCTATCACTATTGTAACCCGAAAAAAGCTTCGAGGCAAGTATAATCCAACTGGAAAAAAACGCCAGCACCCCAATCTTCAATGGGTCACTTTGCCTAATGGAAAAAGAATGAGAATCTGCACCAAATGCCTAAAAAAGCTTTTTAAAACTTAACTTTTGTGCTTATAAATCAAATAAAAAGCCGGAATCTCTAAAATTATTCCTAAAAAAGCCAACCAAAAACCAACTTGAGGCTCTAAGCTAGAATATCCCAAACCAAAACCAAACAAAAACATTCCTAAGCTACAAACCAGCCAATCCCAGAAACTTATTGGATTTAATTTAAACTTCATAATTAGAATATCTGATACTTTCCTTTAATAAGACCTTTTTGAACTTTTTCTAAATTTTGAAGATAATTTTGGCAAATCAAAAAGGCTTTATCTTTTATTTTTGAAAAATTTTTAGCTCTAATTTCTATCAATGCCATCTTGGGTCTGGCAAGCGGCTTTCCAATTTCACTTAAAAGCTTCACATAACATTCTTCAACTCCTTCAATTTTTCCAATCTCTTTAGCTAAAAGAAAAGAAAGAACCTGATAAAGTTTTCCTGGATGATTAATATTTTTTCCAGCGGCTGCTTCTAAAGAAATTTCTCGAAAGGGAGTAATTAAACCACAAACCCGATTACCTCTTCCAACCTGCCCATCATCTCCTTGCTCGGCACTTAAACCAGTGACGGTCAAATAAATCTCATTTTCTTTTTTTGCCAAAGGATTATCTAAAGTATTGTGCTCGATTTCAATTTCTTCAAAATTAAACCTTCTTTTAAGATAATTTTCAATTTCTTTGACCACCTTTCTTTTTGCCTCAAAATATTCTTGAGCATTTTTAAAAAATCGAGAAATATAAGCAGCTGCCAAAGTTAAATTAATTTTTCTTTTTCTTCTTAAAGTCATCACCTTAATATCTTTTCCCACAAATGGAAATTTTTTTAAAAATTTTTGACTGTTAATAAAATTGGCTAAATTTAAAGTTAATCTTTCAGTTTCACTTAAAGGAAAATGAGCTGCCCCAAAAGAAGTATCGTTAGCAATGGGAATTTCTTTTCCTCTTCGAAAAACTTCTTTTAAATTTTCGGCTCCTTCTTGAAAGTCTAAAGAAATTTTAAAAATTTTTTTAATCTCTTTTAAAGAAAGACCTAAATTTTGAGAAAGCCAATTTGAAATTGCTTTTAAAACTATCTTTTCTACTGGAATTTTTATTTTTCCCACTTTTGAAGTTGCTCTTCCGGCAATGATAATTTTAATCGGCTCTAAAATTTTCCCACCACCAAATTTTACCTCGGCTCTTCCAGCCACAAGAAGCCCTTTATCCAAGTTATGATGGAGCACTTTTTTGAATTTTTGAAGATAAAATTGACTTAAAGCCAAAGAAGCAGTTTCCGCTAAAGCATCGCAAATAGTATCAGGATGCCCAATCCCTTTTCTTTCCACCATTTCAATTTCTCTTTCCTCAACTGAAGGTCCTTTTAATTTTTCAATCAAAATATTTTCCATAAAAAATTTTATTCCGAAAGATATCCTCTAAATTTAATGTTAGTATATTTTTTTCCGGCTTCAATAATTTCTTTTATTTCTTCATCAGAAAAAGGAGTGAAGCTTTTACCACTAATGGTGCCTGTTTCGGTTGCTTCAAAGTTTTGAAGATAATAAAGCTTTGCGCCAGAAATGGTTTTGCAAATTTCAATAATATCTTCTTTTTGGTGAAATTCTTTTATTAAAGTGGTTCGAAATTGATAATCAATTTTTCCTTCTAAAACAAAATGAATGGTTTTTTTAATATTTTCAAAAAGCTCTTTGGTTAAAACTCTGCCGGTAATTTCATACCATTTTTCAAATTCAAGTTTATGTTTAATGTCCATTGCAATATAATCAATCAATTTTTCTTCAACTAATTTTTTTACCATTTCAAAATTGGTTCCATTGGTTTCTAGCTCCACCAAATACCCAATTTTTTTGATTTCTTTAATAAAATCAGGCAAATCTTCATTTAAAGTTGGCTCACCGCCACTAATGGCAACCGCTTCCAAAAATCCTTTTCTTTCTTTTAAAAAAGAAAAAACTTCCTTTTTGGAAATTGGTTTTATTTTTTTAATTTCTTCTGGAAGTACTAAATGAGGCACATAACAAAACTGACACCTCAAATTACATCCAGCTAAAAAAATAATTGCTGAAATTTTTCCTGGATATTCAATTAAGCTTTGCTTTTGAATAAAAGCAATTTTCATTTAATTAACTTTTTTAAAATTTTAAAATCCTTTTTTAAAATTTCTTTTTTATTTGGCTGATAAAGGGCAAAAGCTGGATGATAAAAAGGAATAATTTTAAATTCTTTGGCTTTAAAAACTTTTCCATGAATCTTCTCAATTGGCTTGATTTCTTTTTTTAAACCATATTTTTCCATCAAAATTTTCATGGAATGTCTTCCCAAAGCACAAATAATTTTTGGTTTAATGATTTCAATTTGCTTTTTAAGATAAGGAAAACAAGCTTCAATTTCTTCTTTTTTTGGATCTCGATTTTTTGGAGGTCGACATTTCAAAATATTGGTAAGATAAATTTTTTTTCTTTCAAGCCCAATTGAGTTTAAAAGCTCATCAAAAAACTTTCCGGCTTTTCCAACAAATGGCTTTCCTTTTTTATCTTCCCAATATCCTGGCGCTTCTCCAACAAACATTATTTTAGCTTTTAAACTCCCTTCTCCAAAAACCGGCTTGGTTCTTTCTTTACAAAGCGAACATTTTTTACAATTTAAAACTTCTTTTTTAAGCTTTTCTAAGAGATTTTGATAAGATGACTTTGGCATTTTGAATCAGAGCTGCCAAAATTTTTAATTGGCTTTCCATAAAAAGAAAGATAGTAAGCTAGTTTTTCTTCTTTATCTTTGCTTTCAAAAGGAAATAAAATTATTTTCTCGATTTTAACATCTTTTAAAGAAAGAAGCCAGTCAATATGCCAATGCTTTTTCTTTCTTTTTTTCAAATGCCGCTCAATTCTTCTTTCAAGATTTCTTTGAGCCGAACCAACATAAATATATCTTCCTTTCTCAAATTTTATTTTTCCTAATTTCCCTACTAGAACTTCTTTTGGTTTTGAAACTTTAATTAAAAGACAATAAATCCCTCCCATTTTTGTAAATTAAATCAAAAATTTAAAAATTTTTCCAGCAAGTTTTGACTTTTTTAGGTTTCTTTGTTAATATTTAAAAAATCCATGAAAAAAAGCTTAATTTTTTTAGGAATCCTAATTGTTTTAGCCGGTTTCTTTTTTCTTTTTGAAACTTTGAATCATCAAAAAGCCGAAGAAAAAAAGGCCGAAGAAAAAGAAGTTAAAAAAACCATGACCTTAGCTCCAGCTGAAAAAAGAAAAAAAGCTGCCCTTATTATTGCTTTTGAAGGTTTTAAAGACGAAGAATATCTAAAAACCAAAGAAAAACTTGAAGAAGCTGGAATTGAAGTGAAAACTTTTAGCAATCTTTCTGGCACTGCCAAAGGAGCTGATGGAACTGAAGTTGAAATTGCTTTAACTTTAAGAGATTTAAATATTGATGATTATGATGCCATTGTCTTTATCGGAGGTCCGGGAGCTTTGGAAAATTTAGATAATGATCAGTCCTATCAAATTGCCCAAGAGGCGGTTTCAAAAAATAAAATTTTAGCCGCAATTTGTATTTCACCGGTAATTTTAGCTAAAAGCGGAGTTTTGAATGGAAAAAGAGCCACGGTTTGGTCTTCTATTTTAGATAAATCTCCAATTGTAAGACTTGAAGAAAATGGTGCTATGTATGTCAATCAACCAGTAGTGGTTGATGGAAATATCATTACTGCCAATGGTCCCCAAGCGGCTTCCCAATTTGGAGAAGCGATTGCCGAAAAGCTTTCTCAATAAAATTTATGGGAGGTGTACCAAAAAGACATAAAACCCACTCCAAAGTAAGAATTAGGCGAGCCACCCAAAAACTTGAACCTTTAAATTTGGTTCAATGTCCTCATTGTAAAAATTTTATTTTACCTCATCGAGTTTGTCCTTTTTGCGGCTATTACAAAGGAAGACAAGTAATTGAAATTAAAGTAAAAGAAAAGAAAAAATAAAATATGGCTTCTCGGCAGCTTTCAAGATCAATTGTGCTTCAATCTTTATATGAATGGGAATTTTCAAAAAGAAAAAGGGATTTAGTGGAAATTTTGGATAAAAACTTAAAAGAATTTGGCGTTGGACTTGATCCAACTTTTACTTATCAGTTAACTCAAAATATCATCGAACATTTAGAAAGCATTGACAAAATCATTGCCGCCACCGCGCCTCAATGGCCGGTTGAACAAATCAATCCAGTTGATCGAAATATCTTAAGAATTGGAATTTGTGAACTAGTTTATGGAAACAAAGAAGAAGTGCCCCCAAAAGTTGCCATCAATGAAGCGGTTGAACTTGCCAAAACTTTTTCTTCTGATTCTTCAAGAAGATTTATCAATGGAGTTTTAGGCACGGTTTATAAAGAACTTGAAAATCTAAGAGAAGAAAAAAATGAAGGAGAAAAATCTTCTTGAAATTGAAAAAAAACTTGGGTTGGAATTTAAAAATAAAAACCTTCTTCTTCAAGCCCTTTGCCATCGCTCTTATCTTAACGAACATCCAGAATGGAAATTAGGAGACAACGAAAGGCTGGAATTTTTAGGAGATGCGGTGATTGAAATTTTGGTTACTGAATATCTTTTTTCTAAATTTCCAGAAGAAGGTGAAGGTTTTTTAACTTCGCTTCGCTCAGCCGTCGTTAATTCTCAAAACCTTTCCTCTTTAGCGGAAAAACTCGAGCTTCAAAAATATCTTTTACTTTCCAAAGGAGAAGAAAAAAACAGGCTTCAAAAAAGCAAGCACTCAATTTTAGCTGATGCTTTTGAAGCTTTAGTTGGCGCGATTTATTTAGATCAAGGAAAAGAAAAAGCTAAAAAATTTTTAGAAAAATTTCTTTTTCCAACCATAGAAGAAATTTTGAAAAATAAAAATTTCAAAGATCCAAAAACTCTTTTTCAGGAAAAAGCCCAAGCGATGCTAAATCTTACTCCAACTTATCAAATTCTTAAAGAATGGGGACCAGATCACAACAAAACTTTTGAAGCTGGAG
>CAZNFF010000025.1:0-6795 GCA_964572495.1 uncultured Candidatus Saccharibacteria bacterium | reverse complement strand
CTTTTCCTAAAAATTTTTCCAAAAATGAAATTAAATCTTTTGCTTCTTCAATTTTTAGCTGAAAAGAAAGATAGTCTTTTTTAAATTCGGAAAAATTAAAATCATCGGAAATTGAAAGAAAAGAATTTAAATTTTGACTTAAAAGATTAAGGTTTTGTTTTAAAGAATCCAAAGAAGCAAATAATTTTTTAGAACTGTAAGGATCACCTTTTAAAGAGGAAAAAAGATTTTTTTGAGAGGCTTGGACTAAATCAAAAGCTTCCAGGGTAAGAGAGAAGGTTTGATTTATTTTTTCTTTTAAAAAGAAAAATTTTTTAAGGTCGGAAGAAAAAATTTGAAAAGAGGAGAGATCATCCAATAAAGAAAGTGAGGTTTCAAAAATTTTTGAAGTTTCTTTTAAAGAAGCTTTGGCTTTTTCAATTTCTAAATTTTTAAGCTGATTTAAAATTAGTTCTTCTTTTAGTTTAAGATTAGCTTGAAAAGAAGATGATAAAGAAAAAAGGCTTTGAGGTAAAAAGTTAAGTTTTTCTTTTAAAAGCAAAAGTCCGAAAAGAAAGGAAATAAAAAAAAGAGTGAAAAAAAGTGGATAGGTAAGTTTTTTTAGAAATTCAAAAGAGAATTTAAATTTTTTCTTTGAATAAGTTTTTTCTTTTAAAAAAAACTCAAAAGGTAAAGATTTTTCTTTTGATTCTGGCTTTTTTTCAAAAAGAGAATATCTTAAATCTAAAACTGGCTTAATTTTTTTGATTTTTTCTTCATCAATTTTTCCTTTTTTTAAGGGAACGATATCAAGAATTTGGGGGATAACTTTTTTTCTTTTTTTCATAATTTTTATTGATTTTTCAAAATTCTAATCTCTTCTTCGTATTTTCGAGCCAAGTTCATTACTGAATCAGCATAAAATCGAAACCGATAGTTTATCCTTCCACAGAAATACTTTAGCGCGGCTCGCCACTCACTTCTAAAATCACCTTTTTTGGCACCATTATCTTTTAAAAGAAGGGCACAAGCAACAAAAGCATCTTGAAGGTTCCAAGGAGAAGGAGGATAATGCCCAGTTAATTTAGCAATTCGGTCTTTGTAAAGAAGCCAAGTAGAAGGAAGGAATTGAGCCGGACCCATGGCTCCACCCCAGCCGATATAATTTCCATATCGATCCCTCATTGGACAGGAAACCGGCATTTCATCAATTTTGTAAGGATAGCCAGCTTCTTGAAGTTCTTTAATGATTTTGATAAAAGGCTCCCAATCTCGACTAGGTTTCATTACTTTTCTCCATTTTTTTTCTGGTGGGTCATTTTTTCGATTACAAGTGCCAACATTTTTTCCAAGCTCAGATTCTTGAGTTAAAACTGCTAAGATTAAAGCTGGTCTTACTCCAGTTAAAGAGCTGGCATATTCAGCTAGCTTGACTGCTTCTCCAAAAGTAATTGGTTTTCCAATGCCAAGAAGTTCGTAAATTCGACTTCTAATTTGGGCGGCAAGTTTTTGTTTTTCTTTTAAAATTTCTTGATATTTTCTTTCCTTTCCTTGGGTAACTTTTAAAAGATAGTCTTTTTCTTCTTTAAAACTTAAAAGCTTCTTTTTTTGAAGAATTTGAAGATTTGAAAGAGCGACAAATTCTTGTTTTTTCTCAAGAAGTTTTTCTTTCTCTTTTTCAAGCTTTTCTTTTTCACTTTTTAAAATTCCAACTTTTTGATGGAGATTTTCTTCTAAAAGTTCTAAATCTCTAATTTGAGCAAAAAAATCAGAAAATTTTGGGTTTTTAAGAAGAATTTCAATGATTGAATCTTTTTCTTTTTGATATAAATTTTGAAGCAATTTTTTGATTAAAGCTTTTTCTTTAGCAATTTCAATTTTTTTGGCTTCAATTTTTTGCTCTTGAAGATAAATTTCATCAGTGATTCTTTCCAAGGAAAGGCGAGTCGCTTTTATTTCCAAATTTAATTTTCTGATTTGATTTTCTAAAATGGCAATTTCATTTTTTAAGTTTCTTTCTTTTTTCTGGGTTTCTAAAATTCGATTTTCATAGATTTCAATTTCCTTTTCTATTTTTTCAAGTTCTTTTTCTAGTTTTTCTTTTTCTTCTTTAAAATCAGGACCTTGAGCAATAATAATTTTTTTTGGAGCTAAGGCAAAATTTGAAAAATGAAAAAAAGAGCTAAAGCTAAAAAAAAGTAAAGAAACTAAAGCCAAAACCTTTTTTTGGATAAGTTTTTCCAAAAGCTTTCCTTTGGTTTGAATTTTCTTTTTAAGATTGAGTCGAAGAAAAACTTCTTTTCTTGAGTTTAAAGCTTGAAGATCAAGAAATTTTTTCATTTTTTGGTTTAAAAACTTTAAGAAGAGGTTTCAGTTTCTGGCTGGGCTTCTTCTTCCTCTTCTGGGGTGCTTGCTAAAACAACGATTAAATCTTTTTCAATTAAAGGCTTTACTCCTTCAGGAAAATTTAAATCTTTTACTAAAATTCGATCATCAATTTCTTTTAAAAGAGAAAGATCAACTTTAATTGACTTTGGAAGATTTGAAGGCAGGGCTTTTACTGGAATTTCTTTAAGTTGTTTTAAAATAATGGCACCTTTTTCTTTGGCTGGAGCTTCTCCGACAAATTCTAATGGAATTTCAGCTTCGATTGGTTTGTCTTCTGGTAGTTGATAAAAATCAAGATGCAAAATTTCATCGTAAAGATAGTCTTTTTGGATTTCTTTAATAAGAACCGGAATTTCTTTGTCTTCTAAAATCAAAGTCAAAAATTTTTCAGTACCATATTTTTTTAAAAAATCAAAAAATTCCTTTTTTTCGACAAAAATATTTTTAGGGGAAGTTTGAGGACCATAAAGAACCGCTGGGATTTTTCCTTCCCTTCGAAGCTTTTTTACTTTTTTTCCAGTAATTTCTCTTAAGAAAGCTCTTAAAGCCATGATTGGTTTTCTTCAAAAATAATTTTTCTAATTTTTTCAATAAAAGGAAAAGGATTTTCTCTTTGCCAAACATTTCTTCCAACCACAATTCCATTAAGCCCGGCTTTCATCGCAACTTTTAAAATCTCTAAAAATTTTTCTTCTTCAAGTTTTTCTCCACCAGCTAAAGCAATTTTTGCTTTGGGCGCAGCTTTCCTTACCTCTTTAAAAAAGCTTTCTAAAAATTCTGGCTCTTTTAGCGGATATTTTATTTTGATTAAATCAGCTCCAATTTCAAGACCAATTCGAGCCGCATATTTTATGATTTCAGGATCAGTTTCATTTTCAATGGCTTTGCCTCGAGGATAAACCCAAGCCACGATCCCAAGATTTGCTTGGTGAGCTTCTTCTTTAATTTTTCCAAACTCTTTGAGCATTAAACTTTCATATTTTGATCCGGGATAAAGAGTATAGCCAACCCCAACTGCTCCTAATCTTTTAGCTAAGTCAACACTTCCGTAAGCTAAAGAAACCGGATCTTCTTGGGAAAGTCTTGTTTTTCCATTAAGTTTTAAAATCAAAGGGATTTCTCTAAATTTGAAATAAAACTTTTCAGCAATTCCTGGAGTAAGAACAATGGCAGAGAATCTTCCTTCTTGGGCAATTTTTAAAATAAATTCTGGATCAGCGCTTTTTTCGGAAAAATCTGAAGGTCCGTGTTCTAGTCCATGATCATAAGCTAAAATTAAAAATTTTTCTTTTAAAAAGAAATCATTCATTGTTTTAAAGTTTATTGAATTTTGAGCTTATTTCAAGTATAATTTTTTTGAAAAAAATGAATCGGAAAATAATTTTCAGCCTCGGAGTTTTATTTTTAGTCATTTTTATTTTTCTTATCCTTATCTTTTTCCAAAAACCAAGACCACCAAAGATCACCTTAGTGGTCTGGGGTTTTGATAAAAAAGAAGTTTTTGATGAGATTTTTAAAAATTATCATAAGCTTCATAAAAATGTAAAAATTGAGTATTTTCAAAAAGATTATCGGAACTATGAAGAAGAACTTCTTGATGCTTTAGCTTCAGGAAAAGGTCCGGATGTTTTTCCGATTAAAAATACTTGGCTTTTGAAGCATAAAAATAAGCTCGCTCCAATGCCCCCAAAAATGGTGCCTTTTAAAGAAATTGAGGAAGCTTTTGTTGATGTCGTTTTAAAAGATTTTTCTTCTAACAATCAAATTTATGCTCTTCCTCTTTCAGTTGACAGTTTAGCTTTGTATTGGAACAAAGATTTATTCAACAGCGCTGGCATTGCTTTGCCGCCACGAACTTGGGAGGAAGTTGAGAAAATCACTCCAAGATTAACCAAAATTGATCCTTTTGGAAAAATTACTCAATCAGCGATTGCTTTAGGAACGGTTTCCAATATTGATCAAGCTTCCAACATTATTTTAACTTTGATGCTCCAAAAAAAGAAACCTCTCTTTGATTTAGAAAGAAATGAATTTCTTTTAGATGAAAAAGTAAAAGAAGCAATTGATTTTTATTTAAAATTTTCTGATCCTTTTTCAAATTACTATACTTGGAATGATCAAATGCATTGGTCAATTGATGCCTTCAGTGAAGGAAAATGCGCCATGCTTTTAGGATTTTCTTATCATAAAAAAATAATTGAAGAAAAATCACCTTATCTTAATTTTTCAGTTGCTCCACTGCCTCAATTTTCTGACCAAAAATTAACTTTAGCTTCCTATTGGGGTTTTGCGGTTTCAAGAACTTCAAGGCATCCTTATCAGGCTTGGGATTTGATTTTATATCTTGTTAACACCCCTTCAGCTGAAATCTATCTTCAAAAAACCAAAAAACCTCCAGCTTTAAGATTTTTGGTAAATAAATATTTAAATGATCCGGAAATTGGAGTTTTTGCGCTTCAAGCTTTATATGCCCAAAGTTTTCCGACAAAAAGCGAAAGCCAGCTTGACAATTTAATAAAAGAGATGATACAATCTTTAATTAGAAAAGAAAAAACTACTGATGAAGCTTTAGAAGATTTTAAAAGAAAGATTGAAAGTTTTTATCGAGAGGAAAATTTATGAGAAAATTTTTATTTTTAATTTTTGCTTTTGCCAGCGAACTTCCCAATCCAATTGGAGTGAAAAGTTTTAGTGAGCTTTTGGATCGGATTACAAGCTATCTTTTAATGATTGCCGTTCCAATTACTGGTTTAGCACTGGTTTGGGCAGGATTTTTGATGATTAGCTCTGGTGGAGAAGTTGAGAAAATTGAAAAAGCAAAAAAAACTATTACTTGGAGCGTTATTGGATTGATTATTGTCATTTTTGCCAAAGGATTAACTTTAGTAATTAAAAAAGTTCTTTCAGGTTAAAAGGTCGAAAAAATTTTTAAATTTTTATGAAAAAAATAAAAAACCTTCTTGAAAAATTTGTCTTTTTTTCTTTGGCATTAGCTCAAGAGTATGAGCCGCCAGATTTTGAAGAGCCTGAAGAGTTAGTTGATCGAATTAATACTATTGTCAGATGGCTAGTGACTTTCTTGATTGTTTTATCTGCTATTTTTATTGCTATGGCTGGGTTTAATTATGTTACTTCTGGTGGTGATGAAGATAAAATCAACAAAGCTAAAACTCAGCTTGTTTACGGTCTGGTTGGTGTTGCTATTGCAGCTTTGGCATATGCTTTACCTCGGGTGATTTATCATGTAGTAAGCGGTTAATAAAAAATGTCTTTTTCTCAAAAGAGTTTTCTTGTTTGGGTCTTTTTTGTATCTTTTTTTTCTCTTTCGTTTTTAAATTTGCCTTCTTTTAAGGCAAATCATTTTGATTTAAAAAAAATTCCTTCAAAAATTATTGAAGTTGAAAGGCAAAGTTTAAAAAATTCAAACAAATCTTTTTCTTTATATTTAACTCCTTACTTTTCTCATTTTAAGGAAAAAGAAGTTTCTTTTCCTAAAAGTTATTTTTCTTTTTATCTTTTAGCAAAATTAGTTCCGATTGAAGGAAAAGTAGATGAAAAATCATCTCTGATTAGATATCAGGTCAAAAAAGGAGATACCCTTTTTAAAATTGCTCGAAAATTTGGTGTTTCTCTTTCCTCAATTGTCATTGTGAATCAAAAGAAAAAATCTTCTTATCTTCATCCAGGTGATCAGCTTCTTATTAACCTTAAAACTGGTTTTCTTCATCAGGTAAAAGAAAATGAGACTTTAAAAGAAATTGCTAAAAAATATCATCTGCCTTTAAAAATTTTAAAGGAGGCTAATAATCTTGAGGAGGTTGAACCAGGTCAAATAATTTTAATTCCTCAAAAAAGATTTTTTAATCACAAAAAAGAAAAGAAAGAAAATTCTGAAGATTTCTTTTCTTATTTCCAAATTCCAGCGACTGGTTGGCAAAAAAAGGATCTTAAAAAAGATTTAAATGAGATTTATATTTTCAATTCTTGTGGCACGCCAGTCTATGCCGCCGCTTCAGGAATTGTGGTTTTTGCTAAAAAAGGATTTAACAATGGATTAGGAAATTATATTGAAATTCAGCATCCTAATGGAAAGAAGACTTTATATGCTCATCTTGAAAAAATTTTAGTAAAATCAGGTGATTTTGTTTTAAAAGGAGAGAAAATTGGAACGATGGGAAAAAGTGGAAAAAGGAAATTTCAAAAGAAAGGCTGTTTCCTTTATTTTCAGATAAAATAATCTTTAAGAATTATCTAACTGAACCCAGCTGGTACCGTTGCAGCCATAAAGGTGTTGATCATCAGCATCATAATAAATTGCTCCCTCATATTGAGAATTACAAACCGCTCCACTTCTTGGCAAAACCCTTATCATCCCATCAACTTCAAATTCTGCTTTTGGATTTGAAACTTTCACTCCAACTTTTCCTT
>CAZNFF010000024.1:2559-7147 GCA_964572495.1 uncultured Candidatus Saccharibacteria bacterium | reverse complement strand
TTTGCTGAAGCGAGCCAAATTCCTTCATAAGCTGGATTATCCCAATCAAAATCTTTAGTAATGTTAATAGTTGGAATTGGAAAAGTAAAAACTCTCCCCTTAGCATCACCCTCACACATCACCTCATAAAAAGCTTTATTGAAAATATCCATTTCCTCTTGAAAGTCTCCGTAAGTTTCTTTCTGAGGCTTGCCCCCAATAATTACCGGCTCATTTTTAAGATGAGGTGGAACTTTAAGGTCAAGGGTGACATTAGTAAAAGGCGTGTTGTGAAAAACTAAAAGTCCAGCTCCGCCAATGAAGTTTTCTTCTTCTAAATCTACTGAAATATCATATTCATATTCTCCTTTATATTTAAACTTTCCTACCCCAAGGCAAATTCGAGCTTCAAAATCATTTACTTTATAAACTCTTCTAGAATTTTTGTTTTTGAAAATTCGAATTACATATTGATCGCGCCAATTTTTATTTTTCTTGCTCACTTTTTCAAAATAAACGCTAAATCTAAAGCCATTTTGAGCTAAAAGCAAGGACAAGCTTGAAGCCAGTTTTTTTGAAGTAGTAGAAATCTCCCAGTAGTTATCAAATTCTGCTCCATCTCCTTTAAGAAGGGTTTTAATGAACAGTTTTTGATATTTTTGTTTTAGATTGAAAATAAACCAAGGAATTACTTTGTTAAAGCTCAAATAACCACAAGAGCGAGCCACAATTTCAGCTAAAAGTCCATCACCAGTGATTTTATAAACTTTTTTGGTTTTGGTGCCTTTCTGAGAAAATCCTTTTTGAAGATAAATTCTTCCTAAACTATTAAGATTTTTAAGGACCTTTACAATTTCTTTAAAGTTCTCTCCTTCAGCTTGAGAGATAAAAAGGCAAGTAGAAATTTGAGAATGCCCTTCGCTGATATAATAGGCACAAAGCTTTACAAAATCTTCTAACAATTTGCCTTTAATAATCCTTGGATACCATCTCTTAGAATTTCTTAACTGAAGATAAACTTCTTTTGGCTTGGGCTTAAAGAATTTCTTCCAAACATCAAACCGAACTGATTTATTTTTTAGCCATTGTTTCCAAATTCCTCGGTCTTTAAATCCAAATTCTTTCCAGAAAGGTAAAAAGCTTTGATATTCTTTCAAAATTTCATCTTTAATTTTAGAAATCGTTTTTGAAGGATTAATTTTTACAAAGACATTTTTAAGAAAGCTCTCTGAAAAATCTTCCAGAATTTCTAAAAGATCTAAATAATTTCTTTCTTTCTCTTTTTCCTTAGAAGAAAGAGCTAAGAAGTGATTGTTTTCCTTGATTTGATAATTTGGAGTCGCTTTTTCAACTTCTAAAGCTGATTTTGGAATAGGATTGAATTTGCCATTTAGTTTTTTAAAAGCAAACAAAGAATGAGCCACTGAAACTTTGGCGGTGCCGCGATTGGTTCTGATCTCAACAAATTCTGAATTCTTTGGAACCTTATGTCTAATAAAAGCTTTTACTTTTTTCCAAATTGCTTTTCCTTCTTTGTTAAAAGAAAGAACTTCCCAATCTTCAAAATTAGGAATGGCATAGCTTTGAGGATGCTGTTCAATTACCTGATGAGGATATCTTTCAAAATATTCATCAATTAATTTTCCGATTTCAATAAATCTTATTTTTCCTTTATTTTTCACCACGACAATCTCATCCCAACATAAGCTTTGAAAACCTACTCTGGTTGGCACAGCACAGTTGTAAATAAACTCTTGAAGGCATTGTTTTACTTGCTGATAAGTTAAATTATCATATCGAATAAATGGAGCCAATAAAGTATCGAAACTATTGAAAGCTTGAGCGCCAGCTGAATTACCACACCAACAAGCTTTTCCATTTCTTCTAACATACAGAGTATGATTAGGCACTTCAAGGCAATAAACTTTTCCTTGATAGAAAACTTTTTTAATGTTTTCTTTTCTTAGCTTAAAATGTTTTCTTTTAGAAACCGAAACTACATACCAACTAAATTTTCCAGCTTTTTCTTTTCTATAAATATTGGCTGAATATCCTAATTTCAAAATTATCTCCTGAAGATCATCAGCTAATCTTTTGCTTTTGGTGTAATATTGAATATTTCCGTTTCCTTGATAGCCATCTCCTTTCATCATCCATTCAAATAAAATTTCTAAATACTCTTTATCCAATTCTTTAATTTCTTGAGGAATAAACTTCTCTTCAGCTTTGCCAAATTGTTTGAGATAAGAGAAAAGCTGTTTGTTGTAAATTACGAATTCTAATTTTTTACCTTTTTGTTTTTTAAGATAAGAAAATGGTAATCTCTTCAGCACCGTCTCAAATTCAGAAGCAGTTTTTCCAATATTTTGAGTAATTCTTACCGCATATTCATAATAAGGCTTGGTTCTACCTTTTCTTATTCTTTTTCTTTGACTCAAATTTCCTTCAGCAAGCCAAAATCCAAAAAAGGCTAGCCAATCTTTAAGAGGAATCTTTTTAGCTTCAATTTTGATCCTCTCATATTTTTTCCCAAAATTTCGGTATTGAGAAATTTCAATTTGAGGTAAAAGGAAGATTTCTGAATCTATAGGGAGAGTTTTTTTTGAAGAAACCAAAGCTAACTTACTTGGCTGTTTCTCAATCAAAGCAAGATAATGGACTTTTTCTTTTCTTCCTTTCCAAATTCCACCTGATTTAGGAATAAAATGCTCGCTTGGTTTAAAATTTCTTGCTTCGACAAATTTTCGGCGATATTTTTCTTTTGAGTAAGGAGAATATTGATCAACTAACATTCGGTGATTTGGAGTTACCAGAAGATCTAATTTTTTAGAATGAAAGTGATAAAGCTCACCATTCCAATCAAACTCATAAAATCTTATCGGTTTTTGAAGCTCAATTTCATTAGTAGAAGGATTTAAAGTGAACACTCTATCATTAGGAGTAACTTCATAGAACCGCTTCCAACCAGATTCAGTTAACACTTCGGTGTCTTCAGAATAACATTCTCCTTGAAGGGTATAAAGAAAATTCACTGCTTGCCCTAAAGCACTTCTTAAATGTTTTGGTGGTCGACATTCAACTTTTCCTTTTACCCCTCCAAATCCTCTTACCAAAAGATCATATAAATCCCAGCCGCAGCAGTAAGTGGCAAGGGTATCTAAGTTATGGATATGAAAATCTCCATTTCTAGCCGCTTCTCTTATTTCTTTAGGATAAATTTTTTCAAGCCAGTATTTTTTAGTGACGGCTGAGGTAACATAATGGTTAAGTCCTTGTAAAGAATAAGCCATATTAGCATTTTCTTTCACCTCCCAATCTTTTTCGTTGATATACTGGTCAACTAGCTCTACTGCTTCATCCAATGAAGTTAAAGCCTCTCTAATTCTTCTTCTTTGTTCTCGATAAAGAATATAAGCTTTTGCTGCTTCCACTAAACCTTCCAAAATCAAAACTTCTTCAACAATATCTTGAATCTCTTCAAC
This sequence comes from uncultured Candidatus Saccharibacteria bacterium, assembly GCA_964572495.1. Classification (GTDB taxonomy): domain Bacteria; phylum Patescibacteriota; class Minisyncoccia; order UBA6257; family JAGGUH01; genus JAGGUH01. Next base: position 3,686 of record CAZNFF010000024.1, on the reverse strand, counting down.
TTTTGGAATCTCTCCTTCTTTAAATCTTTTTTTAAGCAAGAAAACAACTTTATCAGAAAGTTTTTTGGCTAATTTTCTCCCACCAGAATTAGTCGCAGTTAAAGCTTTTAAAATTGCTTGGGTAATTTTTTCTTGATCAAAATCAACAATCGTGCCATCTCTTTTCTGAATTTTTTCAATTTCTCTTCTCATCATTGTTTTTTACCAAATTAAAAAACTTTCAAATTTTTTTCAAGTGGATAACTTTTCCACTTGACTTAAAAAATCTTTAGGTTTAACCTTAAAATCAGTATGGAAAAAATTAGAGTTGCCATCAATGGTTTTGGAAGAATTGGAAGATGCTTTTTTAAAAGAGCGATTGAGGCGCCTGAACTTGAAATTGTTGCTATTAACGACCTTGGAAACCTTGAAGATATGATTTATCTTCTAAAATATGACTCGGTTTATAGAAAATGGGAGAAATCAGTGGAAATAAAAGATGGAAATTTAGTGGTTGAAGGTAAAGAGATCAAGTTCCTTCAAGAAAGAAATCCTGAAAATCTTCCCTGGAAAGAACTAGAAATTGATGTTGCTGTTGAAAGTACTGGCATTTTCACTGCCTTTGAAGATGCAGCGATGCATCTTAAAGCTGGCGCCAAAAGGGTGGTTATCTCTGCTCCAGGAAAAAAGAAGGATCCTTCCTCAGAAATTGAAGGAAAAAATATTCTGCTCGGTATCAATGAAGAAGATCTTGAAAAATATCAAATTACTGCCACTGGCTCTTGTACCACTAATGCTGTTTCACCCGTTTTTCACATTTTAAATCAAAATTTAGGAATTAAAAAAGCTTTTCTTTCCACTATTCATGCCTACACTTCAACTCAAAATTTAATTGATGGACCTCATAAAAAAGATAAAAGAAGAGGTCGAGCCGCCGCTCAAAATATTATCCCAACTTCTACTGGCGCCGCTAAATGCATTAGTGAAGTTTTTCAAATTTCTGAAATTTTTGATGCCATTGCTTTGAGAGTTCCGGTAATTTGTGGTTCAGTAGCTCAACTAATCTTTCTTTCCTCTCGTCAAACCAGCGAAGCTGAAATTTTAGAAATTTTAGAAAAAGAAAGTCAAAAACCTTGCTGGCAAAATCT
>CAZNFF010000024.1:0-2459 GCA_964572495.1 uncultured Candidatus Saccharibacteria bacterium | reverse complement strand
TTTAAAGAAGTTTGATCTCCTTTCAAAAAAAGATTTTTTATTTTTTGCCACTCTTTTAATTTTCTTTTTTTAGTTTCTTTTGGTTGAGGATTGAAAAAATAAAAAACTTTTTCCATTTTTGAAGGAAGGATTTTTAATTTCCAGAAATAAATCAAAGCTAAAAGAAAGAAAATGAAAAATAAAATCAAAGAAATCAATTTTCCCCAAAAAGGAATCTCAGGATGTTTTAAAAACTCCCAAAGATAATTCAAAGAAGCTTTTCCTTCTTTAGCTAAAAAATGAGCTATTTTTTGAAGCCAGTCCTCTAAGCTTAACCTTTCAAGATCTTTTTGAAAAACTTCATTGAAGGTTGAAAGCCACTCGCTCATAGAATTTTCCTAACTCAAAAAGTAAATTTTCAGCAAAATAATTTCCAATCATTTGAAAGCCAACCGGAAGATTGTTTTTGAAATTCAAAGCCCGAAGATTTAAAGCACAAATTCCAGCTAAATTTACTGGTAAAGTAAAGATATCAGAAAGATACATCTGAATTGGATCTTCAATTTTCTCACCAATTTTAAAAGGCAAAGTTGGCGAAGTTGGCATCAAAATAACATCAACTTCTTTGAAAACTTCCTCAAATTCAGCTTTAATAAGCTCTCTGGCTTTTTGAGCTTTTTTATAAAAAGCTTCAATATAACCTGAAGATAAAACAAAAGTTCCTAAAATAATTCTTCGAATCACCTCATCTCCAAAAAGCTGGCGGGTTTTTTTATAAGTCTCTTTCCAGCTTTTTCCTTCAATTGAAGCCGGATATTTAATGCCATCATAGCGAGCCAAATTCGAAGAAGCTTCAGCGCTCATGATGATATAATAAGTTGGCAAGGCATATTTTAAAAAGTTAAGAGAAATTTCTTTGATTTTAAATTTTTCTTTTCTGAAAAATTCCACTACTTCCGAAAAAGCCTCCAAAACTTCTTTTTGAGTCCCTTTCAAAAATTCTTCTTTTAAAACTCCAATTTTAATTTCTTTCACTTCATCAATCTTTTTTTCATATTTTTGATAATCTAAAGAAGTGGCATCATTGGGATCTTTTCCTTTAATGGCATTGAAGACAATTTCACAATCAGCAACTGTTTTGGTGATCGGTCCAATTTGATCCAAAGAAGAAGCCATGGCAATTAAACCAAAACGAGAAACACTTCCATAAGTTGGCTTCAAACCCACTACGCCACAAAAAGCCGCTGGCTGACGAATTGAACCGCCAGTGTCCGAACCTAAAGCAAAAATAACTTGACCTGAAGCCACTGCCGCTGCCGAGCCTCCAGAAGAGCCTCCAGGCACTCTTTCAAGATCCCAAGGGTTTTTGGTGATTTTATAAGCCGAATACTCACAAGAAGAACCCATGGCAAACTCATCCATATTCGTTCTTCCCAAAAAAATAGCTTTATTTTCTTTTAATTTTTTAATCACAAAAGCATCGTAAGGTGCAATATATCCTTCCAAAATCTTTGAAGCTGCCCAAGCTCCTTTTCCTTCAATCAAAATGTTATCCTTGATAGCACAAGGCACCCCACAAAGAAGTGGCACTTTTTTAGGAATTTCTTTTTCTAAAAAAAGATCAACCTCATAAGCTTTCTCTTTAGCATCATCAAAAAATTCTAAAAAAGCCCCAATTTTTTCATCGCTCTTTCTAGCAAATTCTAAAAATTGAGAAATTATTTCATGACAAGAAAACTCCTTTTTTAAAAGGCTTTGATAAAATTTTTTAATAGTCAGATTTTTTAAAAAATTTTCATTCATTTTTTGAAAACAAAAAACTTATAGCCAAAAAAATTCCAAAACATTGATCCTACTACTGCCCCAATGGCGCCCAGATTCCCCAAAATCTGAAAAGGAAGATCTAAAATTTTTCCTCCAAGATTAACCACCAAGGAAGCAATGGTCACATTAACAATTAATCCTCCAACACTTACCAGAAAAAACTTCATTCCCTCTTTTTTAACATCCTTTCCTTTTGATTCAAAAACCCAACTTCGATTCCAAAAATAACTATTTGAGACTGCCACCAAAAAAGAGATTGCTTTAAAAAGGGAATAATAAACTCCTGAACCAAAATTGAAAATTAAAATCAAAAGATTTAAAACTCCCAAATCCAAAAAAGTATTAGAAACCCCAACTAAAAAAAATTTTACAAACTCAAAAAAAGTTTTTGATTTCTTTGAAACCAAAAAACCAAACCAAATTCCAAGATAAGCCAAAGCCGGGATCAAAACCGGCAAAACAAAAATCACTTTCAATTTTCTAAGCAACCAAAAAATTTTCCCCAAAAAAGCGCTCTCAAAGACAGCTTTTTCCAAATTAAAATAAATAAAAGCCAAACAAACAAAAATCAACTCCGAAATCACAAAAATACAAACCAAATCTTTTTTCCTCATTTTTCCTTTGTTTTAGTTTAGCGATAAAACCGAATTTGTAAA
>CAZNFF010000023.1:0-7379 GCA_964572495.1 uncultured Candidatus Saccharibacteria bacterium | reverse complement strand
AATTTAGCAAAAAAGCTTCTTGGAAGAAGGTATAAATATGGGGCTGATCTTAAAGAAGCGCCGCGGTTTTTTGATTGTTCTTCTTTTGTCTGTTATCTTTTTCAGCAAGTTGGAATTAAGCTGCCTCGCTGCACTATTGAGCAAATTGATGTTGGAAAAGAAATTCCTTTAGAAGAAATTCAGCCTGGGGATTTAATTTTTGTTAAAGGAGGCTATGGACGTTACAATCCCAAACATCCTGATGGTGTTGGTCATGTGGGAATTTATGTTGGAGATGGTTGGGTGATTCATGCTTGCTCCAAGAAAAAAAGAGGAAAAGAAGTAGGAAAGGTAATTAAAACTTCCTTGAGAAAATATTTAAAACTTCAGCTTCGAGGCATTCGTCGGGTGCTTGATTTTAAAGACCAAAAAATTTTGCTTCATGCCTGCTGTGGTATCTGTGCTGTTTATCCAATAAAACTTCTTAAAAAAGAGTTTGGAAAAGTTTTTGTTTATTTTTATAATCCTAACATCTGGCCTGAAGAAGAATATCAAAGAAGGCTTGAAGTCGCAAAGATTGTCAGTAAAATTTTAAAAGTTAAGCTCATTGAAGGAAAATATGAGACCGAAAAATTTAAAAAAGAGGTTGAAGTTTTTCCTTTAAAAGAAGAAGGAGGTGAGCGTTGCCAGAAATGTTATTTTTTACGGTTAAAAGAGACAGCAAAGTTTGCTAAAAAAATGGGATTTAATTTTTTTGGAACAACTTTGTCAATTTCTCCAAAAAAGCCTTCAAAAATTATCAATCAAATCGGAAAAGAAATTTCAAAAAAATATAAAATTAATTTTTTTGCCAAGGATTTTAAAAAGAAAGGTGGCTATCAAATTTGCCTTGATTTTTCAAAAAAATATCAGCTTTACAGACAAAATTATTGTGGCTGTCAGGCTAGCTTTTCCAAAAGATTTAATTTATGAATGAAAATTTGTTTCCCCAAGATATTGAATTAATGCATACTCCCTACATCAAACTTGGAAGAGATTTTTTGCTTGGAGGAGAAAATGAAATTGTGATTCAGGTAGGAAGGATTCCTCATCCTATGGAAAAAGATCATTACATCAAATGGATTGAAGTTTGGCAGGACAATGAGCTTCTAAGAAGAGAAGAATTTGATCCAACCAGAGATAAAGAAGCAAAAATTTATTTAGTTTTACCCAAAGATCTTGATAAAAACAAAAAACTTCTAATCAAAGCCTATTGCAATCTTCATGGACTTTATCAGACCGAGCTTGATTTAAATCATCTTGAAAATCTAGAAGTAGAAAAAGAATATTAAAAAATTTATGGTTCTTTCTGATCGAGATTTAAAAAAAGTAATCAAAGAGGGGAAATTAATTTTTCGTCCCAAAATTTCTCCGGATCAGATCAGTCCGGCTTCAATTGATCTTAAATTAGGAAATGTTTTTAAAGTGTTTGATATCTCAAAGCAATATCTTCTTGATACCAAAAAAGGACTTCCAGAAAAAGATTTTATCATTACCTACAAAATAAAAGATGGTGAGCCTTTCATCGTTCATCCTTCAAGTTTTGTTTTGGCTCATACCAAAGAATATTTAATTGTGTCAGACGATCTGGTTTTAAGAGTCGAAGGGAAAAGCACTTTGGCTCGAATGGGAATTTTAGTTCATACTGCTGGCTTTGTTGATCCTGGCTATGAAGGCACCATTACTCTTGAAATTAGCAATCAATCAAATCTTCCGGTGGCACTTTATCCTGGAATGTATATTTGCCAGATTGCAGTGGAATATCTTTCCTCGCCAGCTGAAGTTTCTTATCGAAAAAGAAAAAAATCTCTTTATCTTAGGGCAAGTGAACCTTTGGTAGCAAAAACCAAAAATCTTTTTGAGAAAAAATGATTGAATTTCCAAAAAATTTTTATTCAGGAAAATTTATCGTCTTTGAAGGATTGGATGGCTCAGGGCAAACCACCCAAGCAACTCTTTTAAAAGATTTTTTAGAAAAGAAAGGAAAAAAAGTTTTTTTAACCAAAGAGCCAACTAAAAATTCTCCTTTTGCCAAAAAAATTGAAAAAATTTTGGAGAAGAAAGAAAAAATAAGCCCTTTTAAGCTTCAAAAACTTTTTGCTTTGGATCGAGCTTGGCATCTTGAAAAAGAAATTATTCCGGCTCTAAAAAAAGGAAAAATTGTTATCTCTGATCGCTATTTTTTTTCTTCCTTTGCTTATGGAGCTTCGGAAGGTTTAAGTTTAAAAAATTTGATAAAGCTTAATCAAAAATTTTTGCTTCCGGATTTAACTTTAATTTTAAAAGTTTCTCCAAAAAAATGTATTCAAAGAATTAAAAAAAGGGGCGAAAAAATCACGCTTTTTGAAAAAGAAAAAAAATTAGAAAAAGTCTGGAGAATTTATCGAAAATTTCCTAAAATGTTTGAAAAAGTAAAAATTGTTGATGGAGAAGAAAAAATTGAAAAGGTTTTTCAAAAGGTAAAAAAAGAAGTGGAAAAAATAATTTCTCTATGAAGCCAATTATTGGTCTTGAAATTCACGTTCAGCTAAAAACTAAAAGAAAAATGTTTTGCGATTGTAAAAATGATCCGGAAGAGAAGCTTCCCAATGTTAATGTTTGTCCGATTTGTCTTGGGCATCCTGGAACCCTTCCTTCTCCTAATAAAAAAGCCATTGAGATGGTTTTAAAAGTCGGTAAAGCTTTGAATTGCCAGTTTCCTGAAATTTCAAAATTTGATCGCAAAAATTATTTTTATCCTGATCTTCCCAAAGGCTATCAAATTTCCCAATATGATCAGCCATTATGTTTTAATGGCTTTTTAGAAATTGAAGGGAGAAAAATAAGAATTAGAAGGATTCATTTAGAAGAGGATACTGGTCGTTCAATTCATTTTAAAGATAAATCTTTGATTGACTTTAACCGGGCTGGGGTGCCTTTAATGGAGCTTGTCACCGAACCTGATATTAGAAGCGCCAAAGAAGCCAAAAAATTTTGCCAAGAGCTTCAGTTGATTTTAAGATATCTTGGCGTTTCTGATGCTGACATGGAAAAAGGGGAAATGAGATGTGAAGTTAATATTTCTCTTGAGGGTTCAAAAGAGGATTATAAAGTTGAAATCAAAAATTTGAATTCTTTTAAAGCGGTTGAGGAAGCAATTGAATATGAAATTAAAAGACAGCTTAAGCTTTTAGAAGAAGGAAAAAAACTTGAATCTGAAACCCGAGGCTGGGATCCAGAGAAAAAAGAAACTTTTCCTCAAAGGAGAAAAGAAAAAGAAGCTGACTATCGCTATTTTCCAGAACCAGATCTTCCTCCAATTGAACTTAAAGATTTTGATTTGGAAAAAATTTTCTCAGAAATTGGGGAGCTGCCTTCTGAAAAAAGAAGAAGATTAAAAGAAGAATATCCTGAGCTTAAAAAAGAAGAAATTGAAGTCTTAGTGGAAGAAAAAGAAGCAACTGACTTTTTTGAAGAAACTTTTTCTGAAGCCAAAGCCCTTTTAAAAGGAAAAGATACTTCTTCTCTTCTAAGAACGATTATTAATTTGATGCTAACTGATTTAAGAGGCTTGATGCTTGAGACAAAAAATTCTTTTAAAGATTTAGCTTTAAAGCCAAAAGAATTTGCTAAGCTTTGTGTTGCTTTTTATGAAAAAAAGATTACTTCTCCAGTTGCCAAAAAGATTTTAAAAGAGCTTTATGGTGGAAGAGCAAAATTTGAAGAGCTTTTGAAAAAAGAAGAATTTGAGATAATTGGAGATGAGGCTTCTTTGAAAAAGCTAGCCAAAGAGGTAATTGAAGAAAATCCAAAGCCAGTGGCTGATTATCTTTCTGGAAAAGAAAATGCTTTAAATTTTTTAGTGGGGAAACTAATGGCAAAAACTAAAGGTAAAGCTGATCCAGAGCTTTCTCAAAAAATTTTTAAAGCTCTTTTAAAAGAAATTTCTCAAAAAGAGTAGAAAAATTTTAAAAAAATCTTAAAATTAATTTTGTATGAAGAGAAAAATTTTAAGAGTGGTTTTTTGTGGCGGAGGTACCGGCGGTCACACTTTTCCTTTAATTGCAACCGCTCGGGCTTTAAAAAAATTGGCTTTAAAAGAAAATTTTGAAGTTGATTTAAGATATTTTGGTCCAGATGATTTTTCTTTAAAAGAATTTTCCAAAGAGGGAATTAGAACTCAAAAAATTTATTCAGGAAAATTTAATCGTTTTTTTGATTTAAAAAATTTTCTTTCTCCTTTTAAAATCCTTTTAGGGATTTTTCAATCTCTTTGGTATCTTTATTGGTTTATGCCTGATGTCTGTTTTTCCAAAGGTGGCTTTGGTGCCTTGCCGGTAGTTTTTGTTTCCTGGCTTTATCGAATTCCGATCATCTGTCATGAGTCTGATTCTTTGCCCGGTTTGACTACTAAAATTACTTCAAAATTGGCTCAAAAAATTGCCATTTCTTTTAAAAAAAGTCAAGAATTTTTTAAAGGAAAAGAAGTAATTTTAACGGGCAATCCAACTCGCTTTGAAGTTTCTCCTTTAGCTTCACTTTCAAAAGAGGCTCTAAAAAAAGAAGCTCAAAAAGAGTTTAATTTAAAAGAAGGAAAAAAGCTCCTAGTAGTCATTGGAGGCTCTCAAGGAGCTCAAAAACTTAACTCTTTTTTGCTTGATATTTTAGAAGAGCTTTTGCCAGATATTGAAATTATCCATCAATGTGGCGAAAATAATTATGAGGAGATAAAAAAAGAAGTTGAGATTCTGCTTGAAAATTTTCCTGAAGAGGAAAAAAAGCTTTATCATCTTTTTGGTTTTTTGGATGAAAGAAAATATTATCTTGCTTTAGCGGGAGCGGATCTAGTTTTAAGTCGAGCTGGAGCTGGAGCGATTTTTGATTTAGCAATTTGTCAGACACCTTCAATTTTAGTGCCTTTTCCTTATGCCGCTGGTGATCATCAAAGAATTAATGCCTATGAATATGCCAAAACTGGAGCCGCAATTGTGATTGAGCAGGAGAATTTATTACCTCATCTTGTAGTAGAGGAGATAAGAAATCTTATTTTTGATGAGAAAAAACTTAAAGAGATGCAAAAAGGAGCTCAAAAATTTGCCTGCCCCGATTCAGCTCAAAAACTTGCCTCCCTTATCTTTGAACTTTCTTTTTAAAAACCATGAAAGAAATTAGAACCAGAATTGCCCCGGCACCAACTGGTTATTTTCATTTGGGGGTGGCTCGAACCGCTCTCTTTAACTTTCTTTTTGCCAGAAAAAATAAAGGAAAGTTTATTTTAAGAATTGATGATACTGATAAAGAGAGATCAAAAAAAGAATATGAAATTGATATTTTAAAATCTTTAGCTTGGCTTGGGCTTTTTTGGGATGAAGGACCAATTTTAAAATCAGCTGAAAACAATTTTTTAACTCAGAAACATTTAAATTTTGGAAAAGAATATGTTGGTGATTTTGGTCCTTATCGGCAATCAGAGAGAATTGAGATTTACAAAAAATATCTTCAAAAATTAATCGACAAAGATTTGGCTTATTTTTGCTTTTGCAAGAAAGAAGACCTTGAAGCCCAAAAGCAGGCGATGATTGCCGCAGGACAGGTTCCAAAATATCCAGGAATTTGTCGAAATATTCCAAAACAGGAAGCTTTTAGAAGGGCGGAAAAAGAACCTTTTGTGATTCGATTAAAAGTGCCTTCAAAGAAAATAAGATTTGTTGATCTTTTAAGAGGAAAAATTGAATTTGATTTAGATTTAATTGGTGATTTTGTGATTTCAAAAGGATTTGATGAGCCGCTTTATAATTTTACCACTGTGGTTGATGATTATGAGATGAGAATTTCTCATATCATCAGAGGAGAGGATCATATCTCTAACACTCCAAAACAAATTATTTTACAAGAAGCCCTGGAATTTCCTCGTCCAAAATACCTTCATCTTCCTTTAATTTTAGGAGAGGATAAAAGCAAGCTTTCAAAAAGGCATGGTGCGATTTCAATCAGAGAATTAAAAGAGCTTGGGTATTTGCCTGAAGCAATTGTTAATTATCTTGCTTTACTTGGTTGGTGGCCCAAAGAAGATGTTGAAATTTTTTCCTTAAAAGAACTAATAGAGCTTTTTGATATCAGTCAACTTCAAAAACATCCAGCCATTTTTAGCTTTAAAAAGCTTGATTGGCTTAATCGGGTTTATATTAGAAGACTTTCAGTGGAAAAATTAGCTTCTCTTTGCCAAAAATATTTGGGAGAAGATATTGATTTTGATTATCTTAAAAAAGTAGTTTCTCTTTTCCAGGAAAGACTTTCAAAGATTTCAGAAATTAAAGATTTAGCAAGTTATTTTTTTGAGGAACCAGAATATCCAAAAGAGCTTCTTTTATGGAAGGATCAAGATTTTTCTCAGGCAAAAGAAATTTTAAAGGAAATCAAAGAAGTGTTTTTAAAAAAAGAGCTTTCTGAGTTTAACAAAGAAAAAATTTTAGAAAATCTCAAACCTTTAGCCGAAAAATATGGCAATGGTCCGGTTTTCTGGCCTTTAAGAGTGGCTCTTTCTGGAAAAGAAGCTTCTCCGCCCCCTCAAGAAATTGCCGAAATTTTAGGAAAAGAAGAAACTATTAGACGAATCGAAAAAGCAATTGAGAAGATTTAAAAATAAAAAGCGGGTCTAAAAAACCCGCTTTTTAAATTTTTAAAAATCTTCTTCAATTTCTTTAATTTTCCAGAGATAAAAACCTTCTTTTTCATCAAATTCAATGTAAGGAGTGATTGGGAACATCAAAAGTTGGCAAAATTTTTGGGTGGAGCTTTCAAGAAGTTTTAAATCTTTTTCTTTTTCATAACTTAAAGGAGGAAGAGATTCTAAAAATTCTGAGATTTTTGAGATGAAAAATTGTAAATGATCAGGGAAAAATTTAAAAAGTGAAGTGATTGAGGGAACTTTTTTAAGCTGAGGATATTTTTTTTCTTCAGCCAAAGAAAAAGCAATAGAAAAAATTCCTTCAAAGTTAAAAATCTGGGAAGATTTGTTTTCTTTAATCATTCTTTCCAATGAATAAAGGAGAGTTTGATGATCTAAAAGGGTTATCTCAGGCCAATATTGATTTCGCAATTCATTTACCCAGATATCAATATGCTTGGTGGCATAGTCAAGATAAACGAAAATTTCATTTCTTTCTTTTGCTTTCAAAAGATACTTTTTTGGAAAAGCAGCTCTTGAAAAAAGTGGATCAATTATTTCGGTTAATTTGCAATGACAAAGTTCATGAAGGACACTGGGCAGAAAAAACTCAAAATTATAAAGCACCCAGGGATGGATCCGAATTTCATGAATTTTTTCTTTAGGAGAAGAAGTCACCTGACAGGTAGGGACATCCTTTATTCGATAAACTACT
>CAZNFF010000022.1:0-7530 GCA_964572495.1 uncultured Candidatus Saccharibacteria bacterium | reverse complement strand
GGAGATTTAGAATTGGTAGGAAAAATTACTGACAGCACTAATTTAGATGGAGCCATTGATGTTGCCGTGAAAGGAAAATATGCCTATGTTTTAGCCCAAAATAATCAATCTTTGGTAATAATAGATATCTCTAATCCTTCTTCGCCTCAAATTGTGGGTTCTGTTTCAGATTCTCTTTTAGCTGGTGCTAGAAGAATTAAAATTTCTGGAAATTATGCTTATGTGGGGACAACAAACAGTAAGTTAACAATTGTTGATATCTCTAATCCTACTTCACCCCAGGTAGTAAGTTCAGTTAATTTAGGAAGTGGAGAGAAGTTTACAGGAGGACTTTATGTTTCTGGAAAATATGTTTATACCGGACCTTTTAATTGTTATTTCTCTGTAGTTGATGTTGAAGATCCTTCTTCACCAAAAATTATAGCAACCTATTATGGAGCTGAAGTTTGTGAAATTTCTGATATGTGGGTCTCCGGAAATTATGCTTATCTAACCAATCATGTATTCAATAGTATTGTAGTTATTGATATTTCTAATCCTGCCTCCCCAATAAAAGCGGGTAGTGTAAGCTCTCATTTTCCTCATCCCTCTGGTCTCTACCTTTCAGGAAAGTATCTTTATGTAGTCTCAGAATACGATGGAAGTGAAGGACAAGGACTTGAAATTTGGGATGTTTCCAATCCTTCTTCTTTGAGTTTAGTTTCTTATCTTTCTCATCCTCTTTTGGATAATTGCCGTTCAATTGAGGTAAAAGGAGACTATGCTTACATTTCAAGTTATGACGAAGATAGAATAGTAGTGGTAGATGTTTCTGATCCTTCCAATCCTCAAGTGGTAAAATCTTTTTCCCATTCTTCAATTGATGGTCCAGAAGGTTTTGATATTTCTGGAAGATATCTTTATTTAGCTAATTTTGAAAGCGATACTTTAGCCATTATTGACATTTCAGGACTAAAAATTTCCACTGCTTTTATTGGAGATATTTTTGCCTCTTCTCTTAAGATTTCTGAAAACTTAAGAGTGGGAAACAGCCTTTATGTTGACACAGGTATTAATGTTGGTCCTGCTGGAATTTATTCTCAAGGAAGAGTTTCTATTTTTGAGAATTCTTTAGTGCCTGCTTTAACTGTGATTCAAAATGGGAAAGGAACGATAATAAAACTCAAAAACACTTCTTCTGCTACTTCTACTGCCCTCACTCTTACCAATCTTGGCACAGGAAATACTCTTTTGATTGAAGATGAAGAATCAGATACCACTCCCTTTGTGATCGATGAAAATGGTAATGTTGGAATTGGAACCACAAATCCAGGAGGAGGAGTTGGAAGTAACATTCTTTCTCTTTATAATACCTCAGAAGTGCCTACTTCTACTGCGAGTACTACTCATATTTACACCTGGAATGGAGAAGGATATTGGATGGATGCAGCAGGCAACATTACTTTACAAACACCTCATGATCCTGAGACCGGAGAATGGATTTTCTATTCTGAGAGAAAAGACGGGTATAGCCTAAAAGTAAGAATGGAAAAGTTAACCAAAGACTTGGATCAGCTCCTTGGAGGTGGATATGTGATTGAAAGTGGTTTGACAAGTACCACCATCCAAACGCCTCCAGATGAAGAGCCTACCATTTTTGAAAGATTTACTTCAGCGGTGAAAGGTGCTTTGGAGAGATTAGGGATCACAATTGAATCAGCTTTAGTGAAAGTAAAAGAACTATTTGCTGAAAAAATTATCACCAAGCAGCTTTGTCTTGAGGGAGAAGATGGAGATACAATTTGCATTGGCAAAGATGAATTAAAAGAAATTTTAAGAAATTATAATCTTTCTCAGATTTCATCAAAAGGAAGTACTTCTCCAAACCTCAATGAAAATTCTTCCAATTCACAAACTACCATTTATGGAAATCAGCTCGATCAAAACCTGAATGAAAATCTCGAAACTAACCCAATCAACACTGAAGTGACCAGTACCGAGGCAACCGGTACCGAGGCGATAACTAATGGTTCAGCCGGCACTGAATCAACGAGCACAGGATCGATAATCAGTGAGGCAACCAGCACTGAACCGACAAGTACTGAAAATGAAATTCCACCCCAATCAATTCCCACCCTCACTTTAACAGCAAGCACTTCAACTGCTCCTCTAAATACTGAAATTATCTTTACTGCTAATCTTTCTAGTTCCAGTCCTCAGGTAAGTTTCAATTGGAATTTTGGTGATGGAAGTGTCCAAACCACACCTACTAATTCAGTTTCCCATACCTATCAACAAAGCGGAATTTTTGAGGTAAAGGTAAAAGTGAATTTTGGAAACCAGGAACTCACTGATTCTTTAAAAGTAGAGATTGTTGAAATTGAAACTTGTGATCAAGGGCATTTAGATTTATGTCAAAGTGAAGTGGAGTGTCAAAATGCTGGCGGATATTGGTATGATGGAAAATGTAATCAATTTCCTCTAGATTCAGATAATGATGGTTTGCCTGATCTAGAAGATTTTTGTCCAAATCAAGCCGGAGATTTTTGTCATGGTTGTCCCAAGCCAAATTGTGGCGAATCCCAAAAACCAGTTTGTCCATTAGAAGGATTACCTTATTGCGAAGATGAAACCTCTTTTCCTTCAAGTTTTTCGGAAAATGATCATTTTTCTTCTTCTTCAGAAAAATTACCACCTGAAGAAAACCAAATTTTATGAAAATGGAAATAATTACTTTCCCAAAAATTTTATTGAAGAGGATAGCACTTTTGAAGCGAAGAAAAAAATTTAGAAAAATTTCTTTCTTATCTTTAGCCCGAATAATTCTTTATCTTTTAATTTTCTTTTTACCTCTCTTTTTCCTTCCTTTTTCAGCTATTCCTCTTCAAGCCGGCAAGCAAATTTTAGCTGGAATTTTAGTTTTGCTTGCTTTTCTTTGTTATTTGATTTATTCTTTGAGTCATTATCAAATTATTTATCCTAAAAGCTGGCTCGCTTTAAGTGTTTTAATTTTTTTAATCATCACCGCTTTTTCAACTATTTTTTCTAAAGCTTCTTGGATTGCTTTTTGGGGAAACTTAACTCAACCCGATAGCTTTTTTGCTATTTTCATCTATAGTTTAATTTTCTTTTTAAGCGCAGTGCTTTTCTCAGAAAAAGATTTGACTAAAATTGGCTTTTGCTTTTTCGGAGGCTGGCTTTTGACTTCAATTTTTGGAATTTTTCAAGTTTTTGGAAAATTTCTTTTGCCTTGGCAATTCACTCATCAGATAAGCTTTAACTCCATTGGCACTCCTTTCAGCTGGACCATCTTTGTTGCTTTGGGAGTAGTTTTAATTATTGCTCTCTTAAGCAGTTTTAAATTCTCTAAAAAATTAACCACTCTTTTAGGAGGATTGGGAATTTTAGGAATGGGAATTTTAGTGATGATTAATTTTAAAATGATTTGGATTATTTTGGCTTTAACAATGTTTCTCTTAACTGCTTTGAAATTTATAAGAGAAGAAAAAATAATTTTGCCTTTACTAGTTTTTGCTTTTTCTCTCGTTTTTGTTTTTATTTCTTCAAATCTTCCAAATTGGGTGATTTTGCCAGGAGAAGTAAGACCTAATGCTTCCCATACTCTTTCTATTGCCAAAGAAGTTTGGAAAGAAAAGCAGTTTTTACTTGGTTCAGGGCCAGCTACTTTTGTTTATGACTACGCCCACTTTCCACCTTTAGCAGTAATTCAGTCACCTCTTTGGCTTTTAAGGTTTAATCAAGGTTTCAGTTTTCTTTTCACCTTGCCTTCAACCCTGGGAATTTTAGGAACCTTAAGCTTTCTTTTTCTTGTTTTTTGCTTTCTTTATCAAGCTTTTAAAAGCAAAGAAAAAGAATTTTTAGTGATCGCTGCTGGAGTAGTATTTTTGTTAATTTGCCTGGCAGTTTATCCTAGCTTTTTCACCCAAATGGCTTTTCTTTTCCTCGGATTGGGACTTTTGAATTTTTCATTTAAACAACAAATGAAGATAGATTTTTATCCTCAAATGATAAAAGAAAGAGTTCAAGTACTTTTCATGTTTTTAACGATTAGCATTTTTCTAGCTTTAAGTTTAATCGGAGTTTATCTTCTCAGCCAAAAATGTCTCGCTTTTATCTATTACCAAAAAGGAGATTTTGTCGAAGCAGCAAAATTAGATCCTCACTCTGATCTTTATTTGCGAAATTTAAGTCAAGATTTAATTTCAGAAATAAAAGACACTTCTAATTTCTTTTCAATTCAAGACAAAATAAATTCAGCTTTAAATGCCGCTCGACGCGCCACCCAAATCAATCCTTTAGATGCTTCCAATTGGGCTAATTTAGCCAACATTTATGAAAATTTGATTCCGGTTGAAAACGCTGCCGAATTTGCGATTGAAAATTATAGAAAGGCTCTTGAAAGGGAACCAAAAAACCCTCAAAGATTAGTGGACTTGGCAAGAGTGCTTATAATTTCAGCAAAACAGGTTCAGACCGAAGAAAAAAATAAAAAGCTAAATGAAGCTAAAGAAAAATTAATTGAAGCAACAAAACTTAAACCTGATTATACCCCAGCTCATTTTTTACTAGCTCAGCTCTATTTTGAAGAAGGTGATTTTCAAAAGGCAAAGAAAGAAATAGAAGAAGTAAAAAGACTCAATCCTCAAGATAGCCAATGGGCATTTCAAATTGGATTTCTTTACTATCAGAACAATCAAATAGATTTAGCTCAAAAAGAATTCGAAAGAGCCGTCGCTCTCAGCCCAAATTATTCTAATGCTCGCTATTTCCTGGGATTAATTTATGATAAAAAAGGAGAAAAAGAAAAAGCAATTGAGCAATTTGAAAGAATAAAACTTTTTAACCCGGAAAATGAGAAAGTGAAAAGGATACTTGAAAATTTAAGAGAGGGGAAAAGCGCTTTGGAGGGAATAGAATAATAAAAAACAATAACTTTACTTTTTAAGAAACAAAATTAAAATGGAAGTAGAAAGACGAAAATGAAAAATTTCAATTTTATCATAATTGTTTTCACAACTTTTTGTTTTCTTTTTCCTTCTTTTAGTTTGGCTTCAATTGTTAAAGGAACCATTGATCCGGTTTATAAATATGCCTGGGGAGAAAAAATTGGCTGGGTGAATTTTGGTTGTAAAAAATGTAATGTTCAAATTACCGATTCTCAAATTACTGGCTATGCTTGGAGTGAAAATTTTGGCTGGATTAATCTTAGTCCAACCAAAGCTGGAGTAAAGAACACCAAAGAAGGTAATCTTTCTGGTTATGCTTGGGGTGAAAATTTAGGTTGGATTGATTTTTCTGGAGCTTGGATTGATGAAACTGGACGATTTAGAGGCTACGCTTCCTCTTCAATCGCTGGGAGAATTAATTTTGAATGCGATTATTGTATTGTGAAAACCGATTGGCGTCCATCAGCTCAAAGACCTGCTTGTTCTAATGGAATTGATGATGATGGTGATGGCAAAATTGATTATCCTGAAGATCCAGGTTGTTCTTCAATTTATGATGACGATGAAAGAGATGTTCCTTCTCTCTTACCAGCAAGAGGGGGTGCTTTAATAATTAAAGTTCCTACTTATGAATTCAAAGTTTTAATCAATAATGGCGCCGAGTTTACCACCACTTCCAAAGTAACGCTTAATCTATTTGGCGGGCCAGAAGCAGTAAAAATGAGTATCTCTAATGATCCTCAATTTAAAGATGAATTTTCAGTAAAACAAATTCCTTACACTTCTTCTTATCAATGGGATCTTTGTTTGGGAAGAGAGAGTTGTCCTGAAGGCAAATATACCGTTTATGTAAAATTTTTTGACTCTCAAGGAAAAGTTTTAGCCTTAGTTTCTGATAGCATCATTTATCGAAAAATTCCTTTCAAAGAAACCTCTTCTCTTTTAGAAAAACTCCAAAAAGTTTTAATTTCCTTACTTCCTCCATTTTTAAGACCCAAGCCACCTTTACCAGAAAAACCTCCTCTTCCTCCTTATGAATTTCCTCCAGAAAAAATTCCTCTAGTTTTTCAAGGAGAATGGTTCCTTTTGCCTTTTAAGCCAATCAAAGAATTTGTTTTAGCACCTCTTCCTAAAGAAATCACTGCTTTAGCTCAAAAGTTTCCTAAAATTAAAAAAATTTTTAGATCTCTTAAAATCACCAAAATTAGCGATGTGCCTAAATTGAGAAGTTTAAGATTGGCTTTGCCCACTTTAACCGAAGCAGTTACTTTTGAGAGACCAGAATTTAAGCCCAAAAAATTTTTACCGGCAGCAATCCCTCTGACTCATTTAACACTTGAACTTAAAGAAAAAATTCCTTCAGAGGTAATCTTTGTTAAAACTGGAAAAGGACGAATTGATTTGAGAGTTAAAGCTATTCTTGGCAGAGAAGGAAAAATCTATCATAAATTCCGAAGCCTCTCTGGAGTACCATTGGAGTTAATCATTAAACCTTCTCGAGAGGCAAAGGAAATAAAAGGCTATCTTGCTTTAGTCTCCTTTAAAGCAAAAGTTGGAAGATACAAAGCTTCTCAAGGTTTGAGCTTTTTGCCAGTAGCTTTTGCAAAGGAAAAAGAAGAAAAGTTTTCTTCAAAGAAAAAACTTATTCTTTCAGAATTTGAATATCAGGATCCTGATGGCGACGGAATTTGGACTGCCAAGATTTACACCCCACCTCTTGAAGGAGAGTATGAGATTGCCACTCTCATTGAATACAAAGGACCTCAGTTAGGAAAAAAAGAAATCAGAGTAATGGCAGTGGTTGATCCTGAAGGGTATGTTTATGAAAAGTATAAAGACAAAGAAATTCGAATCCCTGGAGCAATAGTTTTCCTTTATTGGCTCAATCCAGAAACCAAAACCTATCAGCTTTGGCCCGCTCAAGAATATGGTCAAGAAAATCCTTATATCACCGATGTTACTGGTCGCTATTCCTTTTTAGTTCCTCCAGGAACCTATTATCTCAAAGTAGAAGCTCCAGGTTATCTTTCTTATCAAAGCCGACCTTTTCAGGTTAAAGAATCACAAGGCGTTTATTTAAACATTGAGCTTAAAAGCAAATATTGGTTTTTGAAGAAAATTAACTGGACCACCATTTTAATGATCATTTTTGGAATTCTCTTGCTTTACAATTTTTATCGGGATAGAATAAGGGAAAAAAGGTTGAGATCTCAAAGTTAAAATTTATGTCCCGGTATTTAAAACTTATAATTTTTACCATCATCATTTTCTTCCTTTTGGCTTCTAATTTATTTTTTGCGCTCAATTTTTATGATCTTCGCCATGAGATCAAAGCTTTGCGTTCTCGGCTAAGAGTTTGCCAGACAAATGAAAAAGTATTAAATTTCACTCGACTTTTTATTGAAAAAGTTCTTAAGGCTCAAGAAGAGATTGATTTTGAAACTCGGCTCCAATTAGAAAATGCGGTTCGAAGCATTAACGATGAAGAAATTCTAAACCAATGGAAAAAATTCACCCAAAGCCAAACCGAAGAAGAAGCCCAAAAAGAAGTAGTAGAACTTTTAGACCTTTTAGTAAAAAAAAT
>CAZNFF010000021.1:1521-7619 GCA_964572495.1 uncultured Candidatus Saccharibacteria bacterium | reverse complement strand
ATATTCCAGGAGAGCACTTTTTCTGCCCCAAATGCACTGTCAAAACCCCTTGCGAGGTTTATTCTCGAATTGTCGGTTATCTTCGCCCAGTTCAATTCTGGAATGAAGGCAAACAAGAAGAGTTTCGTCAAAGAAAAACCTTTAAATTGCCACAATCAATTTCATAAAGGTCAAGTTTTTAATAATTTAAACTTTCATGAAAAAACTTCATCCTAAATCAAAATGGATTTTTTTCTTTAGATTTATTGGGTATGAAATACTTTATGGTATTGTTTTTTTTCCTCTTTTCCTATTCTGTGTGGCACTCATTGCTGATATTATCAGGTTTCATAAAGGAGGGATTATTGTTATTTCTCAACCATCCTTGGAGTTTTTTTTGGAATTGCTGATAGGAATAGTGGTCGGTATAATATTTTTAGATTATATCTGGGCTTATCTAACTTACTATTTCTGGAGATATGAAGTTGACCCTAAAGTGCTTAAAATTGAAAGCGGAGTAATTTGGAAAAAATTCGTTTCTATTCCTTATGAAAGAATTCAAAATGTAGAAATTCGTCGAGGACCAATTGCAAGAATTTTAGGATTGAGCGAGCTTCAAGTTCAAACTGCTGGTTATAGTGGAGAAGGATTTGTTGAAGGAAGAATTCCAGGGATTTTAAAAGAGGAAGCAGAAAAATTAAAAGAGGAATTGATTGAAAGAGTTAAAAAAGCAAAAGAAGAAGCAGCCGCGGGACTGTGATTAAAGATCTTAATTCTGGAATATGAAAATAAGCAAGAAGAATTCAAACAAAGAAAATCATCTAAACTTCCTTGTTTAGCTTAAAAACTTAGTCTCTAAATTTTTTAACGCTAAAAAATAAAGCTAAAAATAACCTCTCCAAACTTTAAAATCAAACTAAAGCTTTGATTTTTTTTAATCTATTTAAAAAAATCTCTCAAATAACCGAAAGTTAATATTTTAGTAATAAAAAAATTAGACTTGTTCCTTCAAGAAAACAAAATTCAAAGAAAACTGAATGATCATTGACAGAGAAATTTTTAGAAATAGGATTTAAAAAATGAAGGGAAAAAAGCAGAATAAAAAGAAGGTTATTACTACTATCGGTGGAGGAACAGGTCAGTTTGTGGTTTTATCCGGTTTAAAAGAATTTAGAAAAAAATTTAATTTTTCTTTAAAAGCAATTGTTTCAATGGCTGATGATGGTGGCTCTACTGGTCGGCTCAGAGATGAATTAGGAGTTTTACCTCCAGGAGATATTAGGCAGTGCCTGGTGGCACTTTCAGAATCCTCTCTTACAATGAGAAAACTTTTTAACTGGAGATTTAAAAAGGGGAATTTAGCTGGTCATAGTTTAGGAAATTTATTTCTTTCAGCTTTAGAGAAAATGACTGGAAGTTTAGAAAAGGCAATTGAGGAAATCAGTTTAATTTTTAGAATCCAGGGAGAGGTAATTCCAGTGACTTTAGAGAAAATTGATCTGGTGGCAGAGCTAAATAATTCTGAAATAATTTATGGTCAGCACAATATCAATACTTCTAAAAAAATCAGAAAAGTTGGAATTAAAAAACTTTGCCTTTCTCATCCAGCAAAAGCAAATCCAAAAGCAGTAGAGGCAATTAAAAAAGCTGATTTGATTGTTATTGGTCCGGGAAATCTTTACTGTTCTTTAATTCCAAACTTTTTAGTGAAAGGAATTGTTGAAAGTTTAAGGGAATCTCAAGCCAAAAAAATCTTGGTGGTTAATTTGATGAATAAAATTGGTCACACCGATGGATTTTTTGTTGATGATTATTTAAAAATAATTGAAAGATACACTTTTCCCAAAATGATTGATATTGTTCTTTATAATCGAAAAAAGCCATCACCTTTGCTTTTGGAAAAATACAAAAAAGAAGGCAAACCTCCAAAGTTTAGAAAAGTGAAAGGAGTTTCGGCTAAATTTTATGGCTTTAATCTTCTTTCTAAACAAATTTATCAAAAAGATCCTGGAGATCGACTTTACCGAAGCTTTATCCGTCATGATCCAAAAAAGTTAGCCAAAGCAATTTTGAAATTTTTATAATGAAAAAAATTATTGTTTTTGATTTGGATGATACCCTTTTTTTAACTCAAGAATTCAAAAAGGAACTAATCAAAAATTTCCAAAAAATTGGCTTACCTAAAAAGATTTTTTTAAAAACTTATCTTGCTTCCAAAAAGGATCAAAGATATTTAGGAGAAAACTATCAGATTAAATTAATCAAAAAAATTTTTCCTCAATACTCTTTCAAAAAATTAAAAAGTGTTTTCGAAAAAACTTTTGAAAAAGCACCTTTTTTCGTTCCGGAAGAAACTTTTAAAATTTTAGCTGAGCTTTCTTTAAAATATGAATTAATTTTAATTTCTTTTGGCGAAAAAAATTTTCAAAGAAAGAAAATTAAGAGTTCTGGTTTAGAGAAGTTTTTTAAAAAAATAATTATTTCATCTCAGCTTTATAAAATTTCTAGTTTTTCAAGAATTTTCCGCAAAAAGGCTCAAATATTTTTCGTTGAAGATAATCCTTCAATTCTTAAAGCAATCAAAAAGAAATTTCCAAAAGTAATAACAATTTGGCTGTCCGGAGAAAATTTTAATAGAAAAAAGAAGTTAAAAAGAGACTCTTTTATTGATTATCATCTCCAAAATCTTTCTCAGCTGTTAGAGGTTTTGAAAAAGATTGAAAGAAAAAAGGTCGAAAAAAGCCCATTGAAATGAAAAAAATTTTAAGAAAAATATTCCAATATTCTTAAGAATCTAAAAAATAAGACATGAAAATTGTCATTGCGGCAGCAGGAAAAGGGACGAGAATGAAGCATTTAACCAAAAATAAGCCTAAACCTCTTATTGAAATTCACAAAAAGCCATTTTTGGCTTATCTTTTGGACAATATCTTAAAAGCTGGCTATGAAGAGATAATTTTGGTGGTTGGATACAAATTCTACTAATCTTTTAGCCAAAGAGAAAAAAGTGAAAGTTAAAGAAATTCAAGATTATTGGTTTGATTTTGGAAATCCAGCTGACATCATAAAACTTTCTCGATTTTTAAAAGTAAAAAATTAAAAAGCGCAGAGCTTTTTACTCTGCGCTAAAAAATTAGATTAAATGTCAATCAAATTATTATAACCAAATCCTTCGGAATACCAAATTTTTTTCTTAATTCTTCAGTCCATCTGCGTATGAGTTCTTCTCCTTCTTTTACTGCTTTTCTTACTTTTTCTTCTGAAAGCGCTGGAAATGGTATCTCTTCAGGCCAGCCAACTGGCGGCTTTATTTTTGTCTTTTTTGCGATTTTCTCACTTCTTAGCTCTTCAATCTCTTTTCTAAGTCGCTCCTCTGTTTCTCTTACAATTTTCCTTACTTCCTCTCTTACAATTTTTCTTATTTCCTCTTCTGAAAGCGGTAGTTTTTTTGTCATTTTCTCACCTCCTTTTTAATTTTTGATTTGCTTTTTTAATTTAAAAAAATTTTAAATTTTCTGTCAAATTTAAAGCTCTAAAATCCATTTATTACCGCAGAGAAATTGGAAAGAAGTCATTGGTTTTTTTCCTTCGGGTTGAAGAAGTTTTATTAAAAGAGCATCTTTTTTACATTTAATCGCTAAATTTTTTTTAAATTCAAAAAATCTGGATTTTTGAGAAAAATTTTCAATTTCTTTTTCTTTTATCACTTCTCCCTCTAAAATTTTGATAATTTTTGGAATTTGGGATTTGGGATTTGGAACTTCAATATAGGTGCCTGGCTCAGGGTTTAAAGCTCTGATTTTTCTTTCAATTTCTTGAGCGGTTTCTTTTTCTGGAGAAAATTTGCCATCTTTAAATTCAAATTTTTGGGTATAGGTAGCTAAAGTTTCATCTTGGGGTAGGGGATTAATTTTTCCTTCAATCCAATCTTGATATTTTTCTAAAAAAAGAGAGGCTGAAAGAAGAGCTAATTTTTCTTCAAGTTCAAGATAATTTTCATTTCCTTTTAAATTTAAAGTTTTTTGAGCTAAAATTGGACCATGATCCATTTTTTCATCAAGTAAAAAAAGAGTGGTTCCGGTGATTTTTTCTCCGTTTAAAATTGCAGTTTGAATTGGAGAAGGACCTCTCAATTTTGGAAGAAGACTTGGATGAAGTCCTAAAGTTTTAAATTTTGGAATTTCTAAAACTTCTTTGGGAAGAATTTTTCCGTAAGAGGCGACTAAAAAAAGATCTGGTTTGATTTCTTTTAAAAATTCAATCACTTTTTTATCTTTTAAAGAGCTCGGTTGAAAAATTTTGATTTTTAATTTCAAGGCTACTTTTTTTGCCTCGCAGATTTTAAGAGCTTTTTTTCTTTTGCAAATCTGATCTGGAGCGCAGATTAAAAGATAAGGTTTTATCTTTTCAGAAATTTTTTCTAAAACAATGGCTCCAAATCTTGGGGTTGAAAATTGAACTAGTTTCATATTAGATCTTTAGCTTCGCTTACTTTATAAATTTCTTTGGATCTATCAATGATTAAAATTCCGTTAAGATGATCGCTTTCATGTAAAAAGACTCTTGCTAAAAGCCCCTGGGCTTTTAAAGTAACTTTTTTTCCTTTTTCATTAAAAGCTTCCAAGAGAACCCATTTTGGTCTTTCAACATTGGCTAAAATTTTAGGCAAAGAAAGACAGCCTTCAATCATTTTTTCTTTTTCTTCTGAAACTTCAATAATTTTTGGATTGACCACAATATAAAGCTTTTTTTGAGGTTTGGCAATAAAAAAAGAGAGATCAAGTCCAACTTGGTTTGCGGCAAGACCAATCCCATGATTTTTTTCCATTATTTTTTCCATCTCTTGAGCAATTTCTTTTATTTTTGAAAAATCAGTTACTGGTTTGGTTTTTTTTCTTAAAATCGGATGAGGAAAAGTGAAAATTTTCATATCAAGAAAATTTTACTGGATCGACGTCAATCACCCAATCAGAAGGAATGACCTTTAAGGCAAGATTTTTTTCTTTTTCGTTTTCTAATTTTATCAAAATTTCATAGAAAAATCTATTTTTCTTTTTAAAAATAAAACTTGGCGTTGGTCCTAAAAATTTAATTTTTTTAAACTTAAGCTGCCAGGCAACTTTTTGAGCTTCTTTTTTTGCTTTTAAAGAAGATTTATCAGAATAAACAATTCGAATCAACTTTCCTTTAGGAGGAAAACCAAATTTTTTCCTTAAATTGATTTCTTTTTCTAAAAATTTTTCTAAATTTTCTTCTTTTAGTGACTTGAAGAGATAATTTTCAGGATTGAAAGTTTGAATTAAAAGTTTTTTGCTGATAAATTTTAACCTTAAAGAGAAAAGATAAAATTTTTCAAAAGAAAGATAATCCGGAAAAGCCAAAAAACTTTCAGCTCTTAAAATAATGGCAAGGTCAAAAAGATCTTCAAAAAGCCAAAACCATTTTGAGATAATTGCGGTTGAAATTAATTTTTTCTCTTTTTGAGAAAGGAAATTTTTGATAAATTTAAGCTCTTTTTTGAAAGTTGTTTGCTTATCTTTGGAAAATTCTTCAAAAAAAGGAAATTTTTCTTTTACTTTTTGAATCCCAAGACCAGAAAGTTTAAGAAGATAACCTTTACAGAAAGGGCAAAAATCAATTGGTTTTCTTTCTTTGCCACAATGCCGGCAAATTAATTTTGGTTCAATTTTTAAAGTTTTTAAATTTAATTTTTTGTAAAAAACTAAAGGAGAATCGCAGTTTTCACAGCTTAAAACTCGAAAGCAGTCTTGGCATAAAAGATAAGGAGCATAGCCTTTTCGGTTGACAATTAAAAGAATATTTTTCTTATTTTTGGTTTCTGAGAGAGCTTTTTTAGTTAAAATTTCTTCAGGATTTTCTTTTAATGAAAGAATTTCAATTTTGGTTTTTTTCTTTTCGAATTCTTTTAAGGGATCGATTTCAATCAAAGGGATTTTTAAGATTGAGCTTAAAATTTTGGCTAAAGTTCGATTGTCAAAAAATGGTCTTGAGTTTGAATTTTTATGAGAATTGTTTTTAGGATCAAAGATGATGATTTTGGCAAGAGAAGAAAAAGGAGCAAAAAGGCTACTTGAAAGACCCAAAACGATTTGAATTTT
>CAZNFF010000021.1:0-1421 GCA_964572495.1 uncultured Candidatus Saccharibacteria bacterium | reverse complement strand
TCTGGAAAAAATTCTTCTTCAATTAAAGCTTCTGAAATTTCTTTAAGTAAAAAGTCACTTTCTTTAATTAAAAGCTTTTTTTTCTCTAAAGGCTCGCTTTCAAGAACAATGGCTGGAATTTTTTGGTGTTTTATTGGAGCTAAAACTAAACTTTTTGGTTTGAATTTTTTTTGAGAAAAGTAACTTAAAATTTGAGGCTTCTCTTTGGGAAGATAAATCAAAGGAATAACTTCAAGAAAATACATAATGGCTTACTTTTTTTCTTGGAAATGAAGGTTAAAAAAGGAGGCGAGGCGAGATTTTTTTCGAGCCGCGGTATTTTTTTTCAAAAAGCCTACTTTTTGGAATTTATCAATGCATTTGTAAAGAAGGCGAAGATATTCTTGAGCTTCTTCTTTGTTTTTTTCTAAAACTGCTTTCCTAAATTTTTTCTCTAAATTTTTAAGCTTTCTTTTTCTTTGAAGATTCCTTAAATATCTTTTAATTGATTTTCTTAAAGCTCTTTTTGCGGAACGAGTTCTAGGCATAGTGAAATTAAATTATAAATCCAGCCAGCCTTAAAAAAGGCTGGCTGGAAAAAATGTTTCCAAATTTAAACTAAAAGCTTTAAAGTGAAGAAGGTTGCTCGACTTTAAGATTAATTCGAGCGCGATTTTTCAATCCAACAATTTTCACCAAAGTTCTAATCGCTTGAATGGTACTTCCTTTTCTTCCAATAATAATTCCAACATCAGCTGGATTCACTTTGATAGTCAAAAGCACTCCCATTTCATCAACGGTTCTTTCTACTTTGACATCTTCAGGATGGTTAACTAAAGCTTTTAAAATATTTTCTAAAAATTCTTGATAAACTGGAACTTCAGCCATAGTTTAATTTCTCAAAAAACATTTGGCGACCTTTAAAGCTTAATTTCTTCAAGATTTAAATCATCGGTCCCGGACGAAGAAGCTTTGGCTTTTCCTTCTGGTTCTTCAATTTTAAGATTAACTCGGGCTCGATTTTTAAGACCAGCAATTTTTAAAATAGTTCTTAAAGCTCTTACTGTGGAACCTCTTTTTCCAATGATAATTCCCATATCAGTGGGATGGACTTTTACCTTTAAAAGCACTCCCATTTCATCTACTTTCTTTTCCACTTTTACATCTTCCGGATGATCAGCTAAAGTTTTTAAAATATATTCAAGCAACTGCTGATATCCTAAAACTTCAGCCATGTTTTTTCTTATCTTTCCTACCTTTCAGGTAAAACCAAATCAGGTTTTTCCCTTCAGGTAGGTTTTTCAAAATTTTTACGACCTTTTTCTTCAAAGCTTTAATCTTCCTTATTTATCTTTTTAAGATCATCTTCAAAGGATAAACATTTTTTTAAATCTGTCAATAGGAAGTGCAAAAATAAGCGCAAAACTCAAAGCGCAAAGCGC
>CAZNFF010000020.1:0-7801 GCA_964572495.1 uncultured Candidatus Saccharibacteria bacterium | reverse complement strand
TGGCAGAGCGAGGGTCTCATAACCCCTAGGTCGTGGGTTCAAGTCCCACCCCCGGCACGAAAGAAAAGTTCTTTAAAAATTTGGGCCCGTAGCTCAGTTGGCAGAGCGTCTCTATGGCATGGAGAAGGTCGTGGGTTCAAGTCCCACCGGGTCCACTACTAATAGAGGTGTGAAGTGAGAAGTGGGAAGTGGGAGATATGAGAAAACTTTTTACAATTGGATTTCTACTGTATTTCCACCGTATTTCTATTGTATATCTTTAAAATTTTTTCGGAGGAGTGCGCCGAATTGGTAAGGCACTGGTCTGGAGCACCAGGGTCCCGCAAGGGACTTGTGGGTTCGAGTCCCACCTCCTCCGCCATTTTTATTTTTTGGGCCGGTAGCTCAGCTGGCAGAGCGCCGCTCTTGCACAGCGGAGGTCCGGGGTTCAAATCCCCGCCGGTCCAGGCAAAATTTTTAATGGTCGAGATTATCAATTTTACCCAAAGAAAAATTGATTTAGAAAAAATAAAAAAAGAATTTGAAAAAATTTTAAAAATTCTTGGAATTGAAGAAAAGAAAGTAATTTTTTATTTTGTCGGACCTTCAAGAATGAGGAACTTAAACCGAAAATTTCGAGGCAAAAATAAAGTGACCACGGTTTTAAGCTTTCCTTCACCAAAAGATTTTGTTTATCCCAAAGAAGAAGAAATTTTAGGTGAGATTTTTCTTTGTCTTTCCTATATCAAAAAATTAGCTAAAAGAGCCAATTTAGATTTTGAATTATTTTTTTTAAGAATTGCTATTCATGGAATTTTACATCTTTTAGGCTATGAGCATCAAAGCCAGGAAGGAGCAAAAATTTTTGAAGCCAAAGAAAAAGAAATTTTAAATAAAGTTTTAAAATCATGAGACAACCAATTATTGCTTTAGATTTAGGAACTCAAAACACTCGCGCTCTTGCGGTCGTTTTTGATAAAAAACATCAAGTGCCAAGAATTTTAGATTATGTGACTAGCAAGACTTCAGGTTTAAGAAAAGGGGTGGTAGTGGATCTTGAAGAAGCTTCAATGACAGTCGCTAATCTTCTTTCTCAGCTTCAAAGAAAAATCAATCAGCCCTTTAAAAAAATCTATGTCAATATCAGTGGCGAAGGAATAAATGTCAAACCTTCCCGTGGTGCCACGGCGGTGGCTCGAGCTGATAATGAAATCACCCAAGATGATGTTAATCGAGCCGTGGAATCTTCTCGAACCATTGGTTTTCCAATGAATCGAACTTTGCTTCATACCATTCCGGTGGAATTTTATGTTGATGGCGTTGGACCAATTCAAGATCCAATTGGGATGAACGGGATTCGGCTTGAAGTGGAAAGTCTTTTGATTGATTGTTTTTCTCCAATTTTAAAAAACCTTATTAAAGCGGTTGAGGGTTTAAGTGGCTATCAAGTAGAAGAAGTAGTTTACAATCCTTTACTTTCTTTAAATTCAGTTCTTTCCAAAAATCAAAAAGAGCTTGGGGTTTTGCTTCTGGATATTGGTGCTGGCACCACCGATATGGTTGCCGTTTTGGAAGATAAAATTCTTTTAGCGAAAACTTTTCCAATTGGAGGGATGCATATTACCAATGATATCGCCGTGGCTTTAAAAATCCCGCCCCAGGCAGCCGAAATTTTAAAAATTCATTTTGGTTGGGCAAAATCAAAAGAGGTTCCCCGAAAAGAAATGATTGATTTATCTGAAATTGATCCTAATCTTTCAGGAACTGTTTCAAAAAGATTTCTTTCAGAAATTATTGAAGCCAGATTAGAAGAGATTTTTGATCTGGTTTTAAATTCTTTAAAAGAAGCCAAAATTGAACCAAGATTTCCTGCTGGAGTAGTGCTGGTTGGAGGAGTAGCCAAACTTCCAGCAATTGTTGATCTGGCAAAAGATGCTTTAAAAATGAGTGCTCAAATTGGAAGTTCTATTAATTTTTCTCCAGAAACTTTGTGGGAAGAAAAAGAAAAAGAAATTTTAAGTGATCCCAGTTTTGCTAATTTAATTGGTTTGGCTTTGTGGGCACTTGAAGGACAATCAAAATTTAAAGTTTCAGAAAAGAAGGTCGGGATCTTTTCAAAAATAAAAAATTTTTTAAAATCTTTTTATCCTTGATTTATGCAAAAAATTTCACCTAAAGAGTTGGTAAAAATAAAAGTCGTTGGAGTTGGAGGCTGTGGCGGCAATATCATTAGTCGAATGCAATCAAAAGAGAAAATTCGCTATGTTGATTTTATTGCCGTCAATACTGATCTTCAGGATTTAGAAAATACCATTGCTCGTTATAAGATTGGGATCGGAAAAGAACTTACTGGAGGGCTGGGTGCTGGAATGAATCCCGAAATTGGAAAAGAAGCCGCGCTTCAAGCTCAAGAGAAAATTCAAAGAGTTTTGGAAGGAGCGGATATGGTTTTTGTCACTGCTGGACTTGGCGGCGGCACTGGTACTGGTGCTTCACCAGTTATTTGTGAAATTGCTAAAAAACTTGGAGCGCTAACCGTTGGGGTGGTTACCCGCCCCTTTTCTTTTGAAGGAAGCCAAAGAGAAAGAATTGCCTGCGAAGGATTAAATCAGCTTAAAAACAAAGTTGATGCTTTAATTGTCATTAGAAACGACAATATTTTTTCTCTAATTGACAAAGATACGCCACTTTTAAAAGCTTTTGAAGCTATTGATGAAATTTTAAAACAAGCGGTTGAAGGAATTGTTGATTTGATTGTCAAGCCTGGAATTGTTAACGTTGATTTTGCTGATGTCAGGCTTATTATGAAAAATGCTGGCTCAGCTTTAGTAGGTATCGGTGTTGGGGAAGGGGAAGATCGGGCTTTGGAAGCAGCAAAGAAAGCAGTTGAAAGCCCTCTACTTGAAACTTCTATCAACGGTGCCCGAGGAGTGCTTTTAAATATTGGCGGAAGAAATCTTAAAATGCAGGAAATTCAGGAAGTTGCTAATTTAGTAAAAGAAAGAGTTTCTCCTGATGCCAAAATTATTTTTGGTGCCTATGAGGATCGAAGATTAAAAAAAGAGGAGATTAAAGTCACTTTAATTGCTTGCGGTTTTGATCCTTCTTTAAACCATCTTTCTTTCCGTCAGGAAAGCATTTTAGAAGTTTTCAAAAAAGAAAAAGAAAAGCCTTCTTTAGAAGAAAAAGCTTTGGAGGAAGATCAAAAAGAAATTGAATTTTTAAAAGAAGAAAACCTTCTAAAAGAAGAAAAAGAAGAAAAAAACCTGCCCTTCAAAGATTATTTTGATATCCCGGCTCTTTTCAGAAAGAAAAAGAAAAAGAAAGAATGAAAAAAGAGATTTCTTTAAAAAAAATTAAAGAAGAAAGAATCAAAAAAATTGAAGCCTTAAAAAAAGGAGGAATTGAAGTATTTCCTGAGTTTTCAAAAAAAATTTCTTCAATTGAAGAAGTTTTAAAAAATTTTTCAAAGCTTAAAAAAGAAAAAAAGAAAGTTTTAGTTGCCGGAAGAATTTTTTCCAAAAGGGAGATGGGAAAGCTTTGTTTTATTGATTTAAAACAAAGCCATTTCAAAATTCAAATTCTTTTAAAAAAAGATGTTTTAAAAAAAGACTACCCTTTCTTTTTAAAATTCCTTGAACTCGGAGATATTATCGCGGTCAAAGGGGAGGTAATGGAAACTAAAACTAAAGAAAAAACCATTTTAGCTCAAAAAATTCAAATTTTAGCTAAAGCCATTTTACCTCTTCCCAAAGAGTGGTATGGGTTAAAAGATGTTGAAGAAAGATTTCGAAAAAGATATCTTGATCTTCTACTTAACAAAGAAGTTTATGAGCGATTTCTTTTAAAGTCAAAAATCATCACTTTTATCAGGAACTATTTTTTAAATCATGGCTTTCTAGAAGTTCAAACTCCAATTCTTCAGCCTATCCCTGGTGGTGCTTTTGCCGAGCCTTTTAAAACTTTTCATCGAGCTTTAAAATTAAATCTTTACTTAAGAATTGCTCCCGAGCTCTATTTAAAGCGCTTAACTATTGGTGGCTTTGAGAAAATTTTTGAAATTGGAAAATGTTTTCGAAATGAAGGAATTGATAAAAATCATAATCCAGAATTTTTAATGCTTGAAGCTTACTGGAGCTATGCTAATTTTGAAGATTTTATGAATTTTCTTGAAAAAATGTTAAAAACTCTTTTAAAAGAAATTTTCAAAACTAAAAAGATAAAATTTCAAAATTTTACTTTAGATTTTTCAAAAAAATTCAAAAGAGTGGATATTGTAAAACTGGTAAAAAAAGATTCTCAAATTGATTTTGAAAAAGATTCCGAAGAAGAAATTTTAAGAAAAATTGAAAAGTTAAATCTTGAAATTGAAAGAAAGCTTCCTCCAAGATATTTATTTGATCTTGTTTTTAAAAAAGTCTCTTTACCAAAAATTATTGAACCAACCTTTGTGATTTTTCATCCCAAAAATATTTCTCCTTTAGCTAAAAAAAATCCTAACAATCCTTTAAGAGCTTCAAGATTTCAGTTAATTATTGCCGGAATGGAAGTGGCTAATGGGTATTCTGAAGAAAACGATCCGCTAGAGCAGGAGAAAGCTTTTCTTGAGCAAAAAAAGCTTTTAAAGTTTGATCCTGAAGCTCAAAGATATGATCCTGATTTCTTGGAAGCTTTAAGTTATGGCATGCCTCCTTGCGCTGGCATTGGTATTGGTCTTGATCGGCTAACAATGATTTTAACTAACGCTCCTTCAATTAAAGAGGTTATCTTCTTCCCTCTTCTTAAACCAAAATAAGCCATGAAAAGCATTTTCTTTAAACTTTTCTTTACTCTTCTTTTTATTTTCCTTTTCTTAAAACTTATCTTTTTAAACCATTTTCTTTTTTCTTTTCTTCAAAAAAAATCTGAAATAAAAAAAGAAATTGAAAATCTTCGCTATCAAAATGCCCTCTGGCAAGCCAAAGCTTTTGAGCTGGAAAAGTTAAAAAAAGAAAATTTTCTTTTAAAAGAAGCTTTAAAAATCAAGGAAAAAGAAAATAAGAAAATAATTTTGGCAAATGTTATTGGAATTTCTCCTTTCAACTTTGATCCTTGCTTTTTGATTGACAAAGGAAAAAAGGATGGGATAAAAAAAGGAGATATTGTTCTTTTAAATGAAAAAATCGTGGTTGGAAAAATAAAAGAAGTAAAAGAAAATTTTTCAAAGGTGGCAACTTTTTTTGATAAAGAAAACTCGGCTTCGGTAATTTTGGAAAAATCCAACCTTCTTGGAAGTTTAAAAGTGAAAAACCAAAAAATTTTTCTTGATTTAATTCCCAAAGATGCTTCTTTAGAAGAAGGGGAAAATATTTATACCTCGGGTTTTGATTTTAAATACCCTCGTGGCTTTTTGATTGGAAAGGTAAAAAAAATTGAAAAAAAAGAAAACCAGCCTTTCTTAAAAATTGAAATTGAACTTCCTTATCGCTGGGATGAGCTAACCCAAGTTATTTTAATGGAAAAATAATTTTTTCACTTGACAAAATTAAAGAAGCTTTAATAATTAAAAACAAAATAATGGAGGAGAAAAAATTAAACTTTATCATTAACTACTTTTTCCTTGCCCTCCTTGTTGGGGGAGTGAGGTTTTGAGTTCAAGCAAAGTTGAAAAAGCTTAACTCAAAACCTCGCCCTCCCAAAGGAGGGCAATTTTTTTAAAAGAACCTTAAAAAATTTAAAAAGGAGGTGGGAAGATGGAACTAGAAGAAGTAAAAATTGAAGTTTGCGTGCCAAAAAATTTGAAGGAAACCTTCATGGAAGTTTTAGTTGAAGAGAAAAAAGATAAAAATCTAGAAGAAAAAGATGGAGAATTCATTTTTGATGATTTTCCTAAAAAGAAAAAGTACGCTCGCTGGTGGAGGCAAGAAGTTAAGCCGAAAAGAATTTTTTTGAAACTTTCTGAAATTGAAAGTAGATTTGAAAAAAATGAAAGTTTGATTTTTATCCTTCAGCCTGATGAGTGGGTGAGAGGTTGGTTTGAATATTCAAAAGAAGGATCTAAGATTTACATCAAGTTTAATCCGATTAGAGAAGAAAAGGGAGAAAAAGGAAAGATTTTGATAAGACAAATTTTGAATTCAATTATTGGAGTAGTAAGATGGAAAGAGGTGAGAGAGAGGTTTTTTATGCTCCCCTGGGGACCGAGACCAGGCCAGCGAATGGAGATGATAAAGGAATTTTCTGAATTAGGCTTTCTTTCTCCACTTGATAGAAGAGACATAGAAGAGATAGTTAAAAGAAAGAAAGAAGGTTTTTCCAAGATCGTGACAGGGATTTGCCTTCATGCAGATGAAAAAAGAAAGAGAATCGTGGAGAGATTAAATGAAGAAAAAGTGAGTAAAGTTAAAAAAATTCTTGAAAATCTTCCTCATTTTATTAAAGAAATCGATGTTTTTACTTTCCACCCAGAGGATATTCAATTTCTGAAAGAAAATAGGATGGAAAGCGTAATTCTTCCTGATATTTTGAAAGCTTCTGACTCCAAAGATCAACTTAACCGCCACTGGCAATTAACTCAAGAAGTTTTTTCTTCTGCTTCTCAAAAAGTAAGATTTTATTCAATTAAAGATTTATTCTCTTCTCTCGATTCTTTAGAAATGAAAAAAATTGAAAATGAGGCAGAGCGAAGAGCTGAGAAAATGTTAGAATCTATTCTTAAAAGCCCTCCACCAGTATTTAAGTTTATTTCACAAGAAGAGCGAAAAAGAAGAGTTAAAGCTGAAGCGAAGCTGTTATTGATGGTCACTTTGAAATTTTCTGAAAGAGCTCTTTTTTACTTAGGATTGGAAGTTCACTCCAAGTACTGGGAAATAGGAGGATTATATGAATTCGGAGATTTTTATCTTCCCACACTTTGGTTGCCCTCAGAATTGAGGCAACCTTGGAGTTTTTAAAAAGTTTAAAATAGGGGGTTTCAAAACCCCCTTTTTTGATTATACTTAAAAAATCTATGCTTGTTTTTGATCTTCATCAAGATCTTGCCTGGAAAAGGCTTTCTTTTAAAGAAAGATTTTTCAAAGAAAGTCCTCTTTGGGAGAGCAAAACTTCAAATATTCCTAACCAAGCTGATTTTCCTCGGCTTAAAAAAGGAAAGGTTAAGCTTATTTTTGCTTCTTCATTTTCAGAAAAAGGTGATTTTAAAGAAGTGGAAAGTCATCTTAAATTTTACTTTTGGCTTGAGAAAACAAAAAAATTTTCTATCATTCGCTCTAAAAAAGATTTAAAAAAATTAATGAAGACTAAAAAAATCGGACTTTTGCTTCACATTGAAGGATTGGATTTTATCAAAAAAGAAAAAGATTTAAAAATAATTGAAAATTTGTTCAAAATTGGAGTTCGCTCAATTGGATTAACTCACAATCATCAAAATCAACTTGCCGGAGGTGCTCTTTCAGAAGGAAGTTTAACTAGTTTAGGAAAAAAACTAATTGAAAAAGCTCAAAAACTTAATTTTATCATTGATCTAGCTCATCTTAACCGAAAAAGCTTTGTTGAAGTTTTAAAAATTTTAAAATCTCCTCCTTTATTTTCTCATGGCAATGTCTCAAAGTTTTTTCCTCATCCTCGCAATTTAGAAGATTGGCAAATAAAAGAAATCATCAAAAAAGAAGGCTTGATTGGAATTAGTTTTGTGCCCCGTTTTCTTAAAAAACCTACTTTGAAAGAGATTTCTAAAAATTTTCGACATATTATTAATCTTAAAGGTGAAGATAATCTTGGTTTAGGAAGTGATTTTGATGGAATGGTGGGAAAAGAATTGGTTAAAGGATTAGAAGATGCTTCT
>CAZNFF010000019.1:0-8492 GCA_964572495.1 uncultured Candidatus Saccharibacteria bacterium | reverse complement strand
CGGCAATTATGATTTTTACCAGTTTAGGAGGAGCGATTGCTTATATCCTTTATGGCTTGAAAGTTCAAGGCTTGCCTCCTTATTCTCTTGGATATGTTAATTTACTTCAATGGATTTTGTTAGCGGCCACAAGCGTTCCCATGGCTCAAGTTGGAGCTCATCTAGCTCATAAAATTCATCCCAAATCTTTAAAATGGGTGTTCATCGCGGTGATGATTTATATGGGCTTAAAAATGATCGGTCTTTTTAGCTGGCTTCACCTTCCTTTTTGATTTATATTTCTCTTACGGGACAATTTTGTCCCTTTTAAGAAACAAGTTTTTGAGAAAAAAGTTACTTTTTGTGGGCGGTGCTGGACTCGAACCAGCGACCTCTCGCACGTCAAGCGAGCGCTCTGCCAACTGAGCTAACCGCCCGCTGCTTGAATTTTAATAAAAATTTTTTTAGAATTCAAGGGAAAAGAGATGGAAAAAGTTTTACCTCATAATTTAGAAGCCGAAGAAGCTGTTCTTGGAGGAATTTTAATTGACAATGAGGCGATCATTAAAGTCGCAGATTTTCTTTCTCCTTCTGATTTCTATAAAGGAAGTCATCAAAAAATTTATGAAGCCATGCTTGAGCTTTATGAAAAAGGTCAGCCAATTGATGTTTTAACTTTAAGCTCAAAACTTAAAGAAAAAGATCTTTTAGAAGAAATTGGCGGGGTAAGCTATTTAAGCTCTTTGGTGTCTTTAGTGCCCACCACTTCCCATCTTGAAAATTATGCTCAAATAGTAAAAGAAAAAAGTATTTTAAGAAGTTTAATCGAACTTTCCTATAAAATGGCTCAGGAATGTTTTGAAGAAAAAAAAGAAATTAGAATGCTTTTAGATCAATTTCAGCAAGAAGTGCTTTCAATTTCCCAAAAAGGTGCATTGGAAAAATTTCAAGATTTAAAAGAATCTTTAAAAGAAGCTTTTGAAAGAATTGATCGACTTCATAAAGGAGAAAGACCTTTAAGAGGTTTAACCACTGGTTTTCCGCCACTTGATCAAATGCTGGCTGGCTTTCAAAAAGCAAATCTTATCATTGTTGCCGCTCGTCCTTCTTTGGGAAAAACCGCTTTAGCTTTGGATTTTGCTCGGGCAATTGCTTTAAAAGAAAAAGTTCCGGTTGGGATTTTTTCACTTGAGATGTCAAAAGATGAAATTGTTGATCGACTCATTGCGGCTCAATCCGGAGTTGATCTTTGGAGAATTAGAACTGGTCGACTTCATGATGAGCTTGATTTTAAGTTGATTGAAAAAGCTTTAGATACTCTTTCCCAGGCTCCAATTTTTATTGATGACACTCCTTCGCTTGATATTCTTCAAATTAGAACTATGGCACGGCGACTTCAACTTGAACACGGACTTGGAGCTTTAATCATTGATTATCTTCAATTAGTTCGACCTTTAAATACTAACGAAAGCGAGGTTCAGCAAATTACTCAGGTTTCAAGGTTTTTAAAGTCTTTGGCAAGAGAACTTCAAATTCCAGTGATTGCGGTTTCTCAACTTTCCCGGGCAGTTGAGCAAAGAGAATCAAGGATTCCCCGACTTTCTGATCTTCGAGCTTCAGGTTCGATTGAACAAGATGCTGATGTGGTGATGTTTATTTATCGAAAAGATAAAGATAAAAAGGCTGAGCTGGTTTCACCTGAAGAAAGAAATACCGCTGAGATTATCATTGCCAAGCATCGAAACGGTCCAACCGGCTCGGTGACTTTAAAATTTGATCCGGGCTGTGTTAGCTTTCGAACTATTGATCAAACCTACCAAGATGAAACCTTTTAAAAAAGCTTTCACTTTAACTGAACTTTTAGTGGTCATGGCAATTGTTGCCGCTATTGCTGGTTTTGGAATTTTCAGTCTTTCTCCTTATTGGCGCTCAAAAAATCTTGAAGGAATGGCGGAAAAAATTGCAATTTTTCTTGAAGATGCCAAAGCAAAATCAATGGTTCAAGAAAATGGAAGCGCCTGGGGAGTTCATTTTGAAAACCCAACTTCTTCTCAAAGTTTTTTCTCTTTATTTTATGGCAGCTATAGCAGCTCGACCGTTATTCAAACTGTTTATCTTCCAAACCACATTGAATTTTCTGATCCTTCAGATGGAAATTCTAAAGAGATTATTTTTGAAAAACTTACTGGAAAAACTGGAACTTCAACCCAGATAAAAATTTATCTCATTTCTTCTCCAAGTCAGCAAAAAATAATTGAAGTAAACTCTTTTGGAAAAATTGAAGTTCGCTAAAAATGATTCATCGCTTTTATATTGAAAATTTCAAAAAATTAAAAGATTCTCTTTTAGTTTTTGAAAAAGAAAAAATTTTTCAGATTAGAAAGGTTTTAAGGAAAAAAGAGGGCTCAAAAATAATTTTTTTTGATAACTTTTCAAAGGAATATCTTTGCCAGATCAAAAGAATTGGAAAAGATTTTTTGGAAGCTCAAATTTTGAAAGTTTCTTCACCTCAAAGAGAACCAGAAATAAAAATTTTTCTTTATCAGGCGCTTTTAAAAAGAAAAAAATTTGAGATGGTTTTAAGATATTCGGTTGGCTTTGGAGTGGAAAAGATTATCCCAATTATTTCTGAGAGAACGATTGTAAGAAAAATTTCTTCAAAAAAGCTTGATCGCTGGAAAAAGATTATTATTGAAAGCTGCGAGCAATCTCAGCGGGTAAAAATTCCTCAAATTTTACCTCCAATTGAATTTAAAAAAGCAATTGAAGAAACCTCTTCTGACTTAAAATTAATTGCCCATCCTTCAAGTAAAAATTTTTTAAAAGAAATTTTAAAGAAAAAAGAAAAGCCAGATTCTTTTTCTCTTTTTATTGGACCTGAAGGAGGTTTTAGTGAAAATGAAATTAATTTGGCAAAAAGCTTTGGTTTTTTTGATTTTAAAATTCAAAACCTGATTCTTTTCAGTGAAATTGCTCCTTTGGCAGCAATTTCTCAAATTCTTTTTTACTATTCATAAAATTAGCATTGCATCTCCAAAAGAGAAAAATCGATATTTTCTTTTTATCGCTTCTTGGTAGCATTTTAAAATTAACTCTTTTGAGGCAAAAGCAGAAACAAGTAAAAGAAGGGTTGATTTGGGAAGATGAAAATTGGTAATTAAACCATCGACAATTTTAAACTGATAGCCAGGATAAATAAAAAGATTGGTTTTTTTCCTTCCACTTTTAACTCTAAAACCTTTTTTGGTTTTAAAAGCAAAGCTTTCTAAAGTCCGAACCACCGTTGTTCCGACGGCAATAATTCTTTGAGAATTTTCTTTAGCTTTATTTAGAAATTCCGCTACTTCTTTTTTGATTTCAATTTCTTCTTCTCCCATTTTATGATCTTCAATTTTTTCTTCTCTAATTGGTAAAAAAGTAGCTAAATTTACATGAAGGGTAACAAATTTTAAGGCAATGCCTTTCTGTTCAAGCTTTTTTAAAAGAGAAGGGGTGAAATGAAGCCCAGCGGTTGGAGCCGCAATTGAACCTTCTTTTTTGGCAAAGATGGTTTGATAGTCAGAGAGGGGTACTTTTTCTTTGATATAAGGTGGAGTTGGAGTTTGTCCGATTTGTTTTAAAATCTTGAAAAATTTTTCTCCTTTTAAGCTAAACTCAATTTCCCATTTTCCTTCTCCAAGAAATTTTTTAAATTCTCCAGTTAAATTTTTTTCGAAAAAAACCTTTTTCCCAAGATAATTTCTTTTAACTTTTTTTGCTAAAACTTCCCAATTCTCTCCTTTTTTATTTAAAAGCAAAATTTCAACCTTTCCACCAGTTTCTTTTTTTCCTAAGAGCCGAGCCGGAATGACTTTACTGTCATTAAAAACCAAAACATCATCTTTTTTGAGAAATTTATCTAAATGATAAAACCGGCTGTGAATGATTTTTTGAGTTTTTCGATCCACCACTAAAAGCCGGCAAGCATCTCTGGGCTTTATTGGTTTTTGAGCAATAAGCTCTTTTGGAAGATAAAAATCAAACTCTTGAGTTCTCATAAATTTTTTTTAACAAAAAACTCCGCTGCCTTAAAGGCGGCGGAGTTTTTTAAAAGAGAATTTTCTAAGATTTTTTAGAGGCTTGCTCCCCCTTCTTTTTTACCTCCCAAAGCTTGAACCAAACCAATCACGCCAACGATTACTCCTAAAATCACACTATTCGCCATAGGACCGGTTACGCTATTATAGCCAAGAACCCAAGGGGAGATAATAAGCCAAATTCCAGCAAGAACTAAAATCCAATTTAGTGCCTTCATAAGATTTTAAAGGAATTTTTTCGCCCTTTGGCTTGAGCTCTAAAAGATCTCAAGCCTTTTGTATAAAGATAATCAAAAATCAGCTTTTTTCAAGTCAAGTTATCCACATTTTTAAAGAGTAAATCTTGAGATTCCAGCAACAATACCAAATAAGGTAAGATAGACCGCTAAAGAGGTACCACCATAGCTTATTAAAGGAAGACCAAGACCGCAGAAAGGGAGAAGCGAAAGATTTGAAGCAATATGAATTAAACTTTCAAGAAGAAAAATAATTCCAACCGAGAAAGTGAAATATCTTGAAAAATTATCTGGAGCTTTTTTTCCAATTTTAAAAATCCTTAAAGCAAAAAGAAAATAAAGTGTTAAAAGAAAAATCACTCCTAAAAATCCAATTTCTTCGCTGATAACTGAAAAAATAGAGTCAGAAATGACTTCAGGTAAAAATTTTTTCTTTAAAACCGAATTTCCAAAGCCTTTCCCAAAAAGACCACCAGAGCCAATAGCAATTAAGGCTTGATTGATTTGATAACTTGCTCCTTGAGGATCATAGTTAGGATTAAGAAAGGTCATTACTCGCTGCATCCGATAAGGAGAGAAAATAATAAGGAAAATTAAAGCAACGATCATTAAAAGAAAGGTGAGGGCTAAAAAACTAAATCGGGCACCAGCTAAAAAATATAAAATCAAAGCGGTACTTAAAATCAAAAAACAAAAAGAAGTTGCTGGTTGTTTAATAAGCAAAATTCCAACTAAAGATAAAATAATTAAGAAGGGAAGATAGCCTTTTTTAAAACTTTTTGATTTTTCTTCAGAAGCAAGCCAAGCTGAAAGATATAAAAAGAAAGTAAGCTTTAAAAGCTGACTTGGTTGAAACCAAAAGCCAAAAAAATTAAGCCAACGGGTGGCACCTTTTTGAGTCACTCCTAAAGGAGTAAAAAGTAAAGCTAAAAGAAAAAGATTGAAAAGCAAAAGAAAAAAAGAAAGCTTTTTTAAGCGAAGATAGTAAAAATAATAGCCAAAAAGAAAACCTAAAATTCCAAAACTAAAGCCATATTTTAGTTGATGTTTAAGGTAAAAATAAGGATCGTTGAATTTAAGTTTGGCAATTGGAGAAGATGCCGAGCAAAGAAAGGCAATTCCTAAAATGATAATTAAAAAAAGAAGTCCTAAAAAAATCCAATCCGGGGAATGTTTTCTCATGGTCTAAAAAATTTTACTTTTGGTTTGCTTAAAAAGCAAGTTTTTTTATAATAGATTTAAAATGAATTTTTCTGAAGTCTTAAAAAATTTAAGAGAAAAAAAAGGAATTTCAATTGCTCAGCTTTCTTCTCTTACCGGAATTGAAGAAAAATTTTTAGAAGCCCTTGAAAAAAAAGAGTGGGATCTTTTGCCTCCAGATATTTATATTCAGGGATATTTAAGGAAGATTTCTCAAATTCTTGAAGTCGATTTTAAAAATTTGTGGGAACTTTATCGGCTTGAAAAAAGAAAACTTTATCTTTCTGGAAAAGAAGATTTTTTTCCTCAGCTTGAGAAAAAGAAAAGATTTTTTGGAGTTAATTTTGAAAAATTGATTTGGTCTTTTTTGATTCTTTTAGGGTTGGTTTATATTGGAATTAATTTAAAACCTCTTTTTTTACCTCCAAAACTTGAAGTCATTTCTCCGGCTTTTGATTTAGTCGCTTTTGAAGATAAAATCAAAGTTGAAGGAAGGACGAATGCTAAGTCTGTTTTTATTAATGGAAAAGAAGTTCCGATAGAGGAAGGAAAGTTTTCTTATTATTTTCCTTTAGTTCCCGGACTTAATGTTTTAAAGATTGAAGCCAAAAACTATTTTGGAAGATCAACTATTGTTGAAAGAAGAGTAATCTATCAGGAAAAATGACCGTTTTTTTGCTTCTTTCCGGTGGCATTGATTCTTCGGTAGCAGGTTACCTTTTAAAGAAAAAAGGGTTTGATTTAGTTTGCTGTTTTCTAGATTTATTTACCCCAAAGAAGAAAGAAAGCTTTTTAAAACCGCTGGCAAGAGAAGCAGCTTCGAAATTAAAATCAAAATTTTTGGTTTTGAATTTAAAAAGAGAATTTAAAAAAGAGGTGATTGAAAAGACCGTTGCTTTTTATAGAAAAAATTTCACTCCCAATCCCTGTATGATTTGTAATCAAAAAATTAAATTTGGTGAAGCTTTTAAATTCTTTTTAAAAGAAAAATATCATTTTTTTGCCACTGGTCATTATGCTCGGATAAAAAAAGAGGATGGAAAATATCATTTGTTTGAAGCCAAAGATAAAAACAAAGATCAAAGTTATTTTCTTTATCATTTAAGTCAGCCAAAATTAAGAAAAACAATTTTTCCTTTAGGAGAGCTTAAAAAAGAGGAGGTAATTAGAATTGCCAAAAAAAATGGATTTAAGATAAAAAAAGAATCTCAGGAGATTTGTTTTTTAGAAAAAAGGGATATTAAAGATTTTCTTTTGGAGAAAATAAAGAAAAGAGAAGGAAAAATTGTTGAAATTGAAACCGGAAAAGTTTTAGGTTTTCATCCAGGAATTTGGTTTTTTACTTTAGGTCAGCGAAGTGGTCTTGGGCTCTCTTCTGGTCCTTATTTTGTGGTCAAAAAAGATTCTCGAAAAAATATTTTATATGTTTCAAAAAATCGATTTCATCCTTTGATTTGGAGAAAAGAAGTGACTTTAGGAAAGCTTTCTTTTATTGAAAAAAAAGTTTTGGAAAAAAAGAAATTTGAGGCAAAGCTTATTTTAAGATATCATCAAAGAAAGATCGATGCCAAAGTTTTTTTAAAAAATAAACAAGCAGTTTGTTTTTTAAAAAAAGAAGCTTTTGCTCCTACTCCTGGTCAATACGGAGTTTTTTATCAAGGCTCAAAAGTTATTGGTGGGGGAATGATTTTAAACTAAAGATTTCAATTCTTTTAGGATCTTCTTTTAAAAATCTTTTAATTTCTCCTTTTTCATCTTCTAAAATTATCTCAATTGGCATTTTTACACCACTTTGCTTTTGATAAACAAGCTGCCAATTTTTTGGAGAGTTTATTTTTTTAAAAACCTTATATTTCAAAGTTACTTTGGAGCTTTTGCCTTTTTTAGTAAAAACCCAAAAGCCAATTACTTTTTTTCCATTTTCAAAGAAAAGATCAACTCCTTCAAAAGGCAAAACTTGAGAGCTCATTTCAATTTTTTCCAAATCCGGATCAACTAAATATTGAGGCAGAGAATAATCAACTAAAGGATAAGTTTTTCTAATTTTATAACCTGAAATTTCTTCTAAGCTCGCTTCTTTAGGAAGATAAACTCGAAGATAGCTTTTGTTGATGGTTCGATAAAAAGGATAGTTTTTTGAAGGCTTTAAATAATTTTGAGTGATGATAAGAGTATTTTCTAAAGTGCCATCTTTTTTAATTTTGCTTAAAAGCTTTGCTTTTCTTTTAATTAAAAGATCAGTTTTTCCACCAGCAATATTTGAAAAGACAATGGCTAGATAATCAGAGAAAGGAGGCTCCTCAATTACTTTCCCGCCAAATTGATATTTTTCGACTATTTTTTGAGAGAAAGGATCTTTAAAGAAAAGCTGAATTTCTTTTTTTTCAAGATTTTCTTTGAAAATTTTGATGAGTTTTTTAGTTTTTTCTTGATCAAGCTCAAAAAGTTTTTCATAAATTTTAGGCAAAAGAACTTTTAAAATTCTTTTAGGCTCTCCTTTTCTTTTATCTTTTCCATATTCAACTTCATATTCTAAAACTTCAAAAAAATTTGAGGGAGTAATAGTTTTTTGATATTCTTCAAGTTCAATTGGTCCGATGATTTCTAAAAAGTCTTTGACCGGAAAAGTATTAATGGCAATAACTCCATCAATTTTTTTGAAATAACCTGATTTTTCTAAAAAGTAAATGATTTTCTTAGCTGAAGTTGAAAAGTCAAAAAACCAATTGGCATCTCGAGTTTTCCAAACCGGAGTTGTTAGCCATAAAGGCTTTGGGGGAATATATTTTTCTTTGATCTGACCGTCAGGATCATAGATGTCATAAACTTTAAAATCAGTTAGCCGAGCTCGATTTAAACTAAAAACCAAAAAACTTCCCAAAAAACCGCCGCTGGCTCGAAGCTCAGCGTTGTTTTGGAAAAGTAAAACATAGGTTTTAGACTCTTCTTTTCCTAAAAATTTTTCCAAAAATGAAATTAAATCTTTTGCTTCTTCAATTTT
>CAZNFF010000018.1:0-8816 GCA_964572495.1 uncultured Candidatus Saccharibacteria bacterium | reverse complement strand
CTTTTTTCCTCATTTTTCCTTTGTTTTAGTTTAGCGATAAAACCGAATTTGTAAATAATAATTCACTTTTAATTCATTTATTCATTTGATAAGCTGTCCATTTTAGATATTTCTTGCAAATTTTGCTTATCACACACTTTTCACATTTCGGTTGTAAATCGGTACAATAGCCATCCTCAAAAAGATAAAACGCTCCGTTATCAACATAGAAGGGGATTTTCTTAAATCTTAAAACAATTTCTTCTATTAAGGGCCTCATTTTGCTTGCTTGAATAATATAAGGCCTTCTTTTCTCATACAAAACCTCTTCCAACAAGCCACTCCGACAAAATACTTTCCCTACATGACCATCAACAATCATCAGAGTCTCTTCCATTTTTGCTATTTTCTGTTTCCAAATCTCATTAAAAAGAAAAACAATCCAATTAACAAGCATTCGGCATGCTTTAGGGTTGTTTCCCACCCATCCGGATTCAAGAACGGGGTGGGTATTAAGGAAACTAAAAAGCCCCATTGGCTTACCTTTCTCCAATTGCCTTTTAACTAGGTCAACGAATTTTAATTTATTCTCATTCAGCCATCTTATAAACCCCTCAAAAGCTTTGAATCGATATGAAAATAATGAAATTGGTTTTATCCCCCCTAATACCCCAACTCGATACAACAAAGAACCCTTTTCTCCAGCTACATTTCTGAATACTTTAAACAATTCAATTTCTGATATTTTATAAGGTTCTAAAAGTAAAACCTCTGTAAATTTTTCTGAAATTTTTGTAGAAATTTCTCTTACTTTATCAAATCTTGCTTGTTGATTTATCAAAACCCTTAAAAGCAAATATCTTAATATTTTCTCCTGCTCTTCTTTGTTTTTTGAGAAGACATCTAAATTTCTTGGAATCGCTATATGATCTTTCCATCTTTTAAGCCATTTTTTCCTTCCTTCTTTTTCTAAAATATCAAGCAATTTTTCTTTTTCTTTGTCAGATAATCCCGGTTGTTTTTCTCTTGGCATTTTTTACTACTGATTTTTGATTTTTGACTTTTTCTTGAAGAAAACTTCTCAAACGCCGTGCATCATCCCGAATTATTATTTCTACTTCATAATTTTTCTCAAACAATGAATTTTCTTTTAATCCCATTTTTTCCTTTACTACCTCGCATAACTCCAAATCAATCTCATACCCTATACTATTTCTTCCCAGCATCGCCGCCACTTTGTTTGTCGTTCCTGAACCCATAAATGGGTCTAATACCGTCTCTCCAAGATAAGAAAACAGTTTTATTAACCGATAAGGAATCTCCTCAGGAAAAGCGGCAATCCCTTCTTCAATTCTGTTGCTTAAAGGTAAAACATTGGTAATATTCCAGGTAGTTAAATACCACTTGTTTTCCTGATATTCTTTTATATCTATCTTTGATTTTTCTTTTATCGTCTTCGAAATCTTCTTATAATCAAATTTTCCATTTTGAAAGACTAAAATTGTTTCTTGAATATTGTCTGGATAGAAATACATCGGATAAGGATGTTGCAAAACAACCCCACTTCTCCTGCTGATTCGGATATATCCTTCTGGTTTTATCCAGATAATTTTATCCCGATAAATAAAACCTTCTTCAAGATAAATTTTTGTTAAATCAGCTACTACTGGATACTTTTTTCCATTGATAAGAATATCATCGCAGACAATACACACTATCCTTCCATCAGCCACCACCCGCCGCAGTTCTTTGGCTACTTTTCTCATTTTTTCCAAATATGCTTCATAACTTTCAAATAAGTCTGGATAATCAAAAGGAGCATTAAAATATGGAGGAGAAGTCACTACCAGA
This sequence comes from uncultured Candidatus Saccharibacteria bacterium, assembly GCA_964572495.1. GTDB lineage: Bacteria > Patescibacteriota > Minisyncoccia > UBA6257 > JAGGUH01 > JAGGUH01. The sequence continues at coordinate 6,986 of CAZNFF010000018.1, read as the reverse complement.
TGAATACTTTTATCTTTCAATTCTTTCATATTTTCAGCATCACCAAAAACTAATTTATGATATGTTTTTATTTTTTGAGCCATTTGATTTTAGTTTAGTAATAAAACTGAATTTGTAAAGATAATTTTAATTTTTCTTTAAAGATCTCTTCAAATTTTCCAAAAATTCAAAAAAATCTTTTTTAGGGCTTTTAAGATATCTTTTCCAATGAGGTAAAATTTTTCTTTCTAATTCTTCTAAATCCTTATGACCAGGAAATTGAAAATATCTTCCCTTTCCATTTAGCCGAATCCTTAACTCATTATCAATCATAAGCTCAATTACTGCATGGGTGATTTTTGAGCGATCCAAATCAGTAAGAAGATGCATGATTTCATGGCAAAGATAAACCGTGGCATAGTTTGGAAAATCTTCCGAATGCCCCCAAACGATAATGTCTTTATCAATTACTTTGCCATTTTTTAATTTTGGATGAGTGATATAAACATAAATTTTCTTTGAAGGCAGTTTCCTTCCCAAAAGCTCCTCCAGAATTGAAAATACTTTTTTCTCATTCTTCTTCCACTGTTTTTCAACAAACTTTTTATAATCTTCAGTCTCTTTAAGCAATCTCTGATATTCTTTGGTTCTTTTAATCTGATTTAAAATTTTAATTGTTTTTTCACTTAACTCTTTAAGATCAGAAATTCGCTTAAGATAGAGCGCTACTTCAGGATAGCCTCCTAAAAAATAAAAAACCTCTTTAGATTTTTGCCAGAGATTTAAAAGAAGTTTATTCCACTCTTTGAATAGAAAAACTCCCCGCGCCTGAGCCAGAAAATGAAAAAGAAGATAATTAGGATTAATTTTAAATAAAAGTTTCATCTTTTAAGGGGAGATTTTTTAAAACCTTTTTCTTAACTCTTTTCTTAAATGAGAAAAAATGAATTTTTGTTTTGAAGTGGTAGGTTTAATTTTTTTGATTTTTTTAAGAATTTGGGAAGCTTTTTGAAAGTCTCTTTTTTAAAATAAAAAATTAAAAGGTTAGCATAGCTTATCATTTTTTCTTCTATCAATTTTTTTAATCATTCACCAATTATCTTTTATCCAATTGGTTTTTTCTTAACTTTTAAACTAATTTATTTCTTATCTTCAGCAATTTCTTTCATTATTTTTAGCCATATTTTTCCGGCTTTACTGTTTCTATGCTTTGGAGGAAGAAAACGAAAAAAATAAAGAGCTTTTTTGGCATATTTTCTGGCTTCTTTTTCCTTTCCCCAATCTTTATAAAGAATCATCAAATTATAGAAAATCCCAAATTTCTCTATTTCTGGATGTTTAGGTTTTAATTTTGGAAGAAATTTTAAAGCTTTTAAAAACCATTTCTCAGCCTGGGGAAATTTTTTAGCGTGATGATAGGTAAATCCCATTCCAGTCATTGCTAAAGATTTTTCTAGTGGAGAAGGTTTAGATTTTAAAATTTCTCGATAATACCTTAACGCCCTCAAAAAATTTCCTTTACGCCAATAAACTCGAGCCATTCCTATTCTCCAATTCACCCAATCAGGAGCAAGGGATTTAACTTTTTTATAACATTCAATTGCTTTTCTTTCATTTTCTTTTCCAGGCATATGATCATAAATATGTCCGAGAAAATACCAAAACTTAGGATTGTTTGGTTCAATTTTTAAAGCTTCTTTTATCAATTTTTCACCCTTTTTATATTCACGATTCCACATCAACTTATCCCACTCCTTTTCAATTTTTTGCTCAAATTTTTTTGACATTTTTGAAAGAAATTTTCATATTTTCTTCATTTTTGTGTATCACATTTGTGTTAAAGGTAATCCATTTTTTATAAAAGTCAAGCAATTTCTCCTTATAAAACAAAGAGAAAAATTATCAAGACTTTTAGGAAATTATCCCCCACTTTCTTGTTGACAAATTTTTTTGTTTCTTTTCAAAATTAGATAAACATCAAAGAATTCGAAAAAATAAGCAAGGTGAATTTTTGTTACTTAATGATTAGTTAACATGAGAAAGGAAATTAGCAGTAGAGAAAACAAAATTGCAATTCTTGATACTGGTGGACAATATGCCCATTTAATTGCGCGAAGAATTAGAGAAATAGGAGTAATTTCTCAAATTTTTCCTGCGGAAACAAAAAAGAAACATCTTAAAGGTTTTTCAGGGATAATTATTTCTGGTGGTCCTTATAGCGTTTATCAACAAGGCAGTCCTAAAATTGATCCAAATATTTTTGATTTAAATATTCCAATACTTGGAATTTGCTATGGTCATCAGTTAATGGCTCATCTTTTGGGAGGGAAGGTTAAAAGAGGTAAGATTAAAGAATATGGTATAGCTCTTCTAAATTTAAAAGTCTCCAACTCAATTTTTAAAGGCTTAAAAAAGCAACAACAAGTATGGATGAGCCATTCTGATATTGTTTCAGAAATTCCTAAAGGTTTTCAGGTATTAGGCGTAACAGATAATTGCGAATACGCGGCTATTGGGAATTTAGAGAAGAAATTCTTTGGTCTTCAGTTTCACCCAGAAGTTAAACATACTCTTTCAGGACAAAAAATTCTTAGAAATTTTGTGGTCAATATTTGTCAATGTCGGCCATATTCAAATTTTTATCAAACAGAAATAGTACAGAAAATTATAAAAGAAATTAAAACTCAAGCTAAAAATAAAAAGGTTCTTTTCTTTATTAGTGGAGGTGTGGATTCCACTGTGGCTTTGGCTCTTTGCATAAAAACTCTTGGAAAGAAAAATGTTTTTGGTTTATGTATTGATACTGGTTTTTTAAGAAAAAATGAAATTACTCAACTTAAAGAGGCTTTTTCTAAATTAAAATTCGATAATATCAAATTTATAGACAAATCAAATGATTTTTTAGAAGCTCTTAAGAATGTATATGATCCAGAAGAAAAAAGAAAATTAATTGGCGAAAAATTCATTGAAGTTCAAAAAGAAGTTCTTCAAGAGATTTTTAGAGAAAATTCTAATTGGATCTTAGGGCAAGGAACGATTTATCCTGATACCATAGAATCTGGAGGCACTAAACATGCTTCCTTAATTAAAACTCATCATAATCAAGTAGAGGCGGTTAAAAAATTTTTAAAAGAAAATAAATTAATAGAACCTTTAAGAGAGTTTTATAAAGATGAAGTAAGAAAAATTGGCACAATCTTAAATTTACCTGATGAAATTGTTTTTAAAAAACCATTTCCTGGTCCTGGTTTAGCAATTCGGTGTTTGGCTAGCAAAGAAACATTTTTTTTAAAAAAGAATAAAAACATAGAAAAAATCGCTAAAAAATATAACTTAACTTCTTGGATTTTGCCATTAAGAAGTGTTGGGGTAAAAGGAGATAGTAGAAGTTATCAAGAAGTAACAATTTTGGTAAAAGAAAAAAATCCGTTAGAAATAAATTTTGATATTTTAGAAAAAGTCTCTACTGAGATTGTTAATAAAATTGAAGAAATAAATCGAGTTATTTATTTGCTTGGCAGCAAAACCTCTATTTCTGATTTTTCGAAAGCTCATATAATCTCAGTTAATTTAAACAAAGAGAGATTAGATCTTTTAAGAGAAGCAGATGCAATCACCATAAACATTGTTAAAAAAAGTCCAGTATTTAAAAATATCTGGCAGTTTCCGGTAATTCTTATTCCTTTAAGTTTGGGAAAAGGAGAAAGTATTGTTTTAAGACCAGTTTGTTCAGAGGATGCAATGACGGCTCGGTTTGCTAAATTACCCAAAAGTCTTCTTTCAAAAATTATCAATCAACTTCTTAGTTTGGAAAAAATAGAGGCCGTATTTTATGACATTACCAATAAACCTCCAGCCACAATTGAGTGGGAGTAATAAAACTCCTTTGTTTTTTATCTAAGTAAAAATCTTTCTTGCCTGCCCCGAGAGGGACTCGAACCCCCAACCTGCTGCTTAGAAGGCAGCCGCTCTATCCAGTTGAGCTATCGGGGCAAATTTAAAAAGGGTGGCCTGCGGGATTTGAACCCGCGACCTCCGGGGCCACAACCCGACGCTCTAACCAGGCTGAGCTAAGGCCACCATTTATTTTTTCTTTTTTTCAAAGAAAAGAAGTGAAGGTGCGGCAAGGCAAATTGAAGAGTAGGTACCTATAATTATACCACAAATAATGACAATTGCAAAGGGAAGAATTGATTTTGGTCCTAAAAGAGCTAAAGCTAAAACTACCAAAAGAGTAGTGAAGGAGGTATTAATTGAACGAGGCAAGGTTTGAATAATACTTGAATTTATAATCTCTTCAAAACTTTTTTGGGTGAAAAATTTTCTTAAATTTTCTCTTACCCGATCAAAAACAACAATAGTGTCATTGACCGAATAACCCATAATAGTTAGAAGCGCCACCACAATTTTGCTATCAAAAAAACTGCCAGAAAAATGAGCATAAAGAGCATAAAATCCTAAAGTGATTAAAACATCATGAAACAAAGTTAAAATAACAATCAAACCATATTTCCAAGAAGAAATAATTCGAGAAACTTTTCGAAAAGCAAAAGCAACATAAAGGGCAATTGCGATTAATGCCAAAATTCCGGCAAAAAGAGCTTTTCTTTTAAGCTCTTCTCCAATTGAAGGACCAATGCTTTCAAATTTTTCTTGAGAAAGCGAAGGGAATTTCTCTTTTAATTTTGAAAGAATTTCTTGATGTCTTTTTTCATCAACGCTTTCAAACCTTAAAAGATAATGATTTTTTTGAGTCTCTGAAATCTCAACTTCTTTAATTCCCAAATCAGTCAAAACTTTTTTTATCTCCCCTTTCTCCAAGGATACATCACTTTTAACCTCAAGCAAGCTTCCTCCAGCAAAATCAACCCCTAATTTAAAAGGATATTTAGCCATCACAAAAATCGAAGCCAACGCCAAAACCAAAGAAATTCCTAAAAAAATTTTTCTAAATTTTATGAAAAGCATATTCTTTTAAAAGGAAAATTCTCATCACAACCAAAGCACAAAAAAGACTCATTAAAATTCCTACCCCCAAAGTTAAAGCAAAACCTTTGGTTAAACTTTCAGTTAGATAAAAAAGAATGATACAAACAAAAAGAGTGGTTAAATTGGCATCTCTAATTGAAGGCCAAGCCCGATCAAAACCTCTTTTAATTGCCGTTTTTTCTTCAAGTCCCGATTTTCTTTCTTCTTTTATCCTTTCAAAAATCAAAATACTGGCATCAACTGCCATTCCAACTGAAAGAATTAAACCAGCAATGCCAGCTAAAGTTAATGTCACTCCAATTAATTTAAAAAGAGCTAAAAGAAAGATTAAATAAAAAATTAAGCTTAAAGCACCATAAATCCCAAGCTTACGATAATAAATCAAAATGAAAATCAAAATCAAAGCAAAACCTAAAGCGCCAGCAAAAATGCCTTTTTTCAAAGAATCTTTTCCTAAACTTGCCTCAACGGTTTGTTGAGAAATTAAATTAATCTTCACCGGCAAAGCACCAGCATTTAATCTTTCAGCTAACTCTTTTGCTTCCTGTTGGGAAAAATTTCCAGTAATTTCTGCTTCTCCTCCACTAATCTTTTCTCGAACTACCGGCATTGAAATTGGACTTCCATCAAGATAAATTGCGACTCTTTTTCCAACATTTCTTTCAGTAATTTTTTCAAACAGTTTGGCTCCTTCTTTGTTAAATCTTAAAGAAACTTTTGGCGCGCCAGTTGCTGGATCAAAATCAAGCCAGGCTTTTTTAAGATATCTTCCATCAAGACCAGTTGATTTAAAATAAGGATCTTCATCTAATCTTTCTCCTCTTTTTTGAGCTTCCAAAATTTCATTTCTTTCTTTTTCATCTCTTTCTTCTTTAAATTCCAAAAAAGGAGTTTTTCCAATCATCTCAATCGCTGATTTGATATCTTTAATTCCGGCAATTTCAACAATTAAACGGGATTCACTGGCAGTTTTAGCAATATAAACTTTTGGCTCCCTTACCCCAAAAAGATTAACTCTTCTTTCAATTACATTTCTAATTGCCGCCAAAGCATCTTTTTCCTCCCCTGCTTTTATTTTGGAAAGATCAATTTGATACACCAGGCGGGTACCACCAGCAAGATCAAGCCCTAAAGAAAAATCTTTTTCCGGAAAATAGGGAAAATTAAGATGGAAAAACTGATTAATTTTTTTCAAAGGAAAATTAATTAAAATTGGAAAAACAAAAATTAAGGAAAGAAAAAATAAAATAATGATTGAAATTGAAAGATAGCGAATCATTCTTGTGGTGGTGGCGCTGAAGGACCTTTAATTTTAGGTTTTCCAGAAGGTGGCTGAAATTCTTTGGGAACAGTTGTTTTTTTCGGTTTTTTAAAAGCTGATGGAGGAACAAATAAAAGCACCGTGCTTGCTGCCAAAAGAAAAGTTAAAATTACCAAAATAATCTTAAAAATTTTCTCTTTTTTTATCTTCATCGAGGATTATTTTAGCAGATTTAAATCAAAATATCAAGCTTAAAGATTTTTTCAGAGTCTTCCAGATTTGATGGCTTTTTTAATTTTTTCTAAAAATTGAAAATAAAAATGAAGGTTATGAAAAGTTGCCAAGAAAATTCCAAAAGGATCCTTAACTTTAAATAAATGATGCAAAAAAGCTCGGGAAAAATTTTGGCAAAGAAAACAAGAACATTTAGGATCAGGTGGCTTTTTGTCTTTTTTATATTTTGAATTCAAAATGTTAATCGTTTTCCAGCCAAATTTTTGAGAGCTTAAAAAAAGCTGACCATGGCGGGCATGCCGAGTTGGAATGACACAGTCAAAAATATCAATTCCTTTTTTAATTGCTTTTAAAATTTGATCGGGCCAGCCAAATCCCATTAGATAGCGGGGTTTTTCCAATGGCATTTTAGAAGTTAAAAAATCAATCACTTCAAACATTTTTCTTTCACTTTCCCCTACCCCAAGACCACCAAGAGCATAGCCATCAAAACCAATTTCAAGAAGCTCGTTTAAAGATTTTT
>CAZNFF010000017.1:0-9354 GCA_964572495.1 uncultured Candidatus Saccharibacteria bacterium | reverse complement strand
TAAAAAGAGGCTTCTTTTAAGGAAAGAAATTTTGATTTTTTTGAGGGCATTTTTTAAAAAATTATAGTTTTTTTGGGGTTTTTATCAACAATTTTATCTCTTTTATTCCTTTTCTTCAAATTTCTTTAAAGATTCTTTTAAGGCTTTTCTTACTGCTTCAAGATCAGGGGCAGATTTTGGCTTTGGTTTTGGTTTTTCTGGTTCTCTTTTTCTTAATTCTTCAAGAGAAATAAGGATGCCTTTCTCGATCAAAGATTTAGGAGGGCTTGAAGGAGGCGTGATTTCTCCTCGATCAATTTTAGCTTTGCATTCTTTACAATAAACTGGTCTTTTAGGATCTGGAGGAAATGGCACCTCAACTTCTTTTTGGCAAACCCAGCAATAAGCCGGATAAGTTTCTCTTTCCTTAAGCCATTCTCGAGCAATTTCAGCTTCAACTTCTTCTCTTTTTTGGCTATATTTTTTTCTTGAATTTTCAATGATTTCATCAAGGTAGAAAACTTCTGGTTCCGGAAGCGGTGGCAAAGTTTTAGCAATGAAAGGATTAGAAGTTACTCCATCAATCATCATTTTAACGCAAATATGATATTTTGGCAGATTGCAAAGATCTTCAATTGAAAGAGGATAAAATTCTTTTTCTAAAAATTCAGCATCAGAAGCACCAACCCGAAAAGCAACTAAACTTCCCACATTTCCAAAAACAGCATCCCGAACCACTTCTGGAAGTTGGCTGATGTATTGATGGGAAAGAATTAAATTTAAGCGATATTTTCTGGCTTCAGATAAAATAGTGGCAAAACTTTCGGTGGCAAAGTTTTGAAATTCATCAACATAAAGGAAAAAGTCTTCTCTTTTTTCTTCTTCAAGAGAAACTCGGCTCATTGCTGCTAGCTGAAGTTTAGTGATTAAAAGAGCGCCAAGCAAGGTTGAGTTATCTTCGCCAATTTTTCCTTTAGAAAGATTAACAATCAAAATTTTTCTTTCATCCATTACCTTTCTTAAATCAATTGAGGTTCTTTTTTGACCAACAATATTTCGGATTAAAGGAGAAGTGACATATTGACCAACCTTATTTTGAATTGGAGCAACGGCTTCAGTCTGAAATTGGCTGTGATAGCGAGCAAATTCTTCTTTCCAAAAAGTTTTAATTACCGGATCTTTTACTTGCTCGATAACTTCTTTTCGATACTCTTTGTCGGCTAAAAGCCTCATAATAGAAAGAAGAGTTGAGCCTTCAACTTCAAGTAAAGCTAAAATGGCGTTTCTTAAAAGATATTCCAGTCTTGGACCCCAAGATTCCCACCAGATTTTTTTGAAAACACTTACCAGCCCTGAAGCAACAATTGATCTTAAAGAAGGATCAACTTTTTCCATGACATTAAAAGCAATTGGATGATCAATATCTGAAGGATCAAAATAAATGACATCATCGATTCTTTCTTTAGGAATATATTTGAGAATTTTTTGAGCAAATTCTCCATGAGGATCAATAATTCCAATTCCTCGACCAGCTTCAATATCTTGAACTGCCATATTTTCAAGCAAAGTTGTTTTTCCCATGCCAGTTTTTCCAATAACATAAAAATGCCTTCGGCGGTCTTCTAATTTGATGCCAAATTTTACTTCTCGATTTCGATAAGTAGTTGTGCCAAGATAAACAACTTCATTCATGGTTTTTTAAAATTAAGTTGGAAGAGATGGTGGAGGCTCAATTTGCTTAATTGGGGGTCGGCTTAAGGAAGGAGTTTTTACGGCTTTGGTTGGGAAATGATAAAGGGTGGCTAGTTCTTCGGTGCTAAAAATGGAATATTTTGAAGGAAAGACTCTTTCTTTGCAGATAAAAAATTCTTCTCGTTTTCTTAAAAGAAACCTTCGTCCTCCAAAAAACCATTCAAATTTAATTTCAAAAGGATCTTCCTTTTTTAAAGCATTTAAATGTTGGCTATTAAATTGGAAAAAAGAACCAATAATGGCTTTTACTTTACTTTTATCAAATTCTTCTTTTTTTGAAAAATAAGCGATTCTAATCACTCCTTCAAAGCCTAATTTTGAAATTTTTCTTTCGATGCTTTTTATAATTTCAACTGTTCCCGGAGAAAGTTTGGTGAAGTCTGGGGGCTGACCAGCGGTTCCGGCGCCCCAGCTTGGGGGCTCAAAAAAGGCTCGCAAAAAATTTCGGATCCATTCAATGGTATGATCAACAATATTCATTTTAACCGGTGGTTTTCCTCCGCCAAGTTTTTTTACTATCTCTTCTCCTTCTTTTTTCCAATCATCTGAAACTGGTCGAATTAAATATTGAATCACTACCGCTTGATTTTGACTGGAAGTTGAAATTGCTTCAAGAATGTTAGCTAAAGGATCAATTCTTCTTTCTTCTTCTGATTCTTCAAAAAAAGGATAGGTTAAAATAGGATAAGGATTTTCTCTTGAAAGAATAAGCAGTGCATCTTCAAATTCATAACCTTCTTTTAAATATTTTTCTTCAATTTTTTCAAAATAATCATCGACAATGTTGATTTCGGCTTCTGGATATTGAGCATAAATTTGGCTTTCAACTAAATTTCTGAATTTGGAAGGTGTTCTTACAAAAAATCTAATTTCTCCGAAAAAATTGACAATTTCAAAGCTAAACCATTCTTGAACTATTCCTTCAAAGTTTTTTTCAAAGAAAGAAATTCTTTTTCTTAAAGTTGAATGAAGATTACTGAAAACTTGCTCCATTGCCTTGGGGGTCTTTGAAATCTCTGGCGGAACTTTAATTTCTAACAAAACCCAATCAAGCGATTTTAGAAATTCCTCTTTTTTGGCTTTGGTAAAAAATTTCCAAAAAAAATAAAAACCAATTAAAGGTAAAAGAAGCCACCAAAATGAAAAGAGAAACCACTTTATTTTAAAAAAAGCAAGTTTTAAAAACTCCATATCCTCTACTTTTCAAAAGGAAGGAGCCCTAAATTTCGGGCTCTTTTAATTGCTTGAGCTAATTTCCTTTGATGCTTAGCACAAACTCCGGTTTTCTTTCGAGGATAAATTTTTCCTTGAAGAGAAATAAAGCGGGAAAGAACCGCCAAATCTTTATAATCAATTTCTTTTAAATTTCGGGAACAAAAATAACAAGGTTTTTGCTGTTTCATTTTTTTAAAATGGAACCTCTTCTTGACCTTCTTCTAAATTTTGAGGTGGTTCATCTAAATTGATTTCTTCAATTTCGTTGACAATTTCTGGAATTTGCTCAACACTTTCTTCTTTTGGTTTTGGACCCATCTGGAAATTAATGGCAATGATTTCGGTTCGAGTCCTTTTCTGTCCTGAAGCATCTTCCCAGCTTCGAGTTCTTAATCTTCCTTCAATAAAAATCAATCGCCCTTTGGTTAAGTATTGAGCTGCAATTTGAGCTAATTTGCCAAAAGCAACCACATTATGATACTCAACTTCTTGTTGACGATTGCCATCTTTGTCAATCCAAATCCGATTAGTAGCCACTCCAAAAGTTGCCACGCTTTGTCCGCTTGGCGTTTGTCTTAATTCTGGATCTCGAGTTAAATTTCCTAAAATGAAAACTCGATTAAAATTCATGGTTTTGAAAAATTAGCTTTCAGGAAGAATTTCTTCAAGTCTTTTCTCAAGAGCTTCTTCATCAATTTTTTCTTTTCTCTCTTCTTGAGGTAAAGCCTCTTTCTTTTCAAAAAGCTTGCGATTTCTCTTTATCAAGATATATCTTAACACCGAACTTTCATATTTTAAATGATCTTTTAGCTCACTTGCTTTTTCGGGCAAAGTTTCAAATACAAAATAGCCAAAATAACCTTTTTCTTTCTTTTTAATCGGATAAGCTAAGTTCACCTTTTTTAATTTTCCGGCTTCAAGAATATTTCCTTCAAGCTTTTGAGTAATGATTTCTTTTAGAAGTGCTAAAGCATTAAGCAAATCTTTTCCTCCAAGATCAGGATCAAGGATAAACCCGATTTCATAAAGCCTTTTTTCTTGAGAAGAGTTTTCTAGCTCCATTGTTTCTAAATATTATTCGTTTTCACTTAAAAGTCAAGCAAATTAAAATTTTTCCCACCTTTAAAAGGGTAATTTCGATTAAATTTTCAAGTTAAAATTTTATTTGAAAAGTCGCCAGAGAATCTTCTTTCCGATTTTGAAGAAAAAGCCAGCTACTAAAGCGATAATGAAAAGATAAATCGCAATTTGAATTACTTTAAAGAAGAGTTCAATACTTCCTCCAATTAAATCTTTCAAAATTTCCACTACCTTCTCAAAAGCTTTTCTAATTCGATCTTTAAATTGGGCTAAAACATTTTCTGGCCAAATTTTTGGAGATTTTTTCTGCTTAAGGGAAACCTCTAAAGTGGCATACATTCCTCTTCTTTTTTCATAAGAAACTTCTCTTTGATAATTTCTTTCTTTTCTCTTTATCTCCAATTCTTTATCAGTCAATTTCATTAAAAGCTCAATTTTATCTTTCCCTGCCGGCATTTTTTTAATTTCTTCTCTTATCTTTTCATAATCAGAAAGAGTTCTTCTTAAAATTTCAAGTTCATCTAGTTCTCTTTCGATTGAAATTCGATAGTTTCTGATATGATAAGATTTGACTTTATAATTTCTTTTAAGTTCGTCAACCAAATCCAAAAGTTTGTCTGAAGGAACTTTTAAAGTTAAATTTATCAGAGTATACAAATTAGTGCTGGTTTTACTACTTCTTTCAATATATCCTTGATAATTTTCTTCAACTAAGGTTCTAATTTTAGCAGAATCAGCTTCGGCATCTTTGGATTCAATCTGAATCGATCCTTCTTTAATCTCAATTTCTCCTCCCTCCCCTCCTCCTTCTTCTTTCCAGAATTTAATTCCTTTACTTATACCTAAAGGAGAAGGTGACTCTGAAAGCAAACTTTCTCTTGAAATCTGATAGGTAGAAATTCTTTTAGCTTCCCAAAAAGTGCCAAAAATTCCGTAAAAAATTAAACCAACAACAATAATTCCGAGCAATATCGCCCCGAAAGCAATTTTATGAGTTTTTATCCATTCTTTTATTTTCTTTAACATGATATTAAAATGGAAGAATTTCTTGCCAGATCGGTCTTGGTTTGACATTTACTTGAACTTCAGCTTCTTTGGTGTTTCCTGAGTTATCTTTACATTCAATTTTATAAATCCAAAGCTTTCCAATCCAGTTTCTGGGTTGGCTTCCGGTTTGAGGATCTGGAGGACCAGAACCAGGATAGGTAGTGATGGTGCCAGAAAGCTCGTCATTCCAATCAGAAGTCCAGTTATCATAAGGGATTTTATCACCTAAAGAAGTGTCTTTTAATTTCACATTTTCAAAAGGATTCCAAATTTCAATCCATCTTCGGCATTGAGAGGCATTTTCAGAATCCCAAGTTAAGGTTAAAGGTTTGGTTTGCCAGATCCAGTCAGTGGTAAGATTGGAAGTGAGATTTATACTGAGACGTTTTGCTTTTTTTACTCTAATGATAACGTCATCTTTATCAGAGGCATTGTATGGATCTGTAACAGTTAAAAAGATGAAGATATCTCTGTATCTCTCGTCTTCTCTAAGAAGAGGAGCACGAAAAGCAGTCACCTTTCTGTTTGGAGACACAATTTCTCCTCCACCCCAACTGCTCCATTGATAAGTTAAGGGATCACCATCAGGATCATAAGAACGGGATCCATCCAAAAAAGTCAGGCTTCCTTCTTCTATGATTCGATCTTCGCCAGCATTAGCTACTGGAGGATGGTTGGAATGAGGAGGAGAAGGTGGAGGTGAAGAAGGTGGCGAAGGTTGAGAAGGTGGCGGAGAAGGAGGTGGACAAACGATATAGCCAGGCTGATAGCTAATATTCCAATCCCAGTGGTCCCAGTGAAGGGCAGAGATTTGAATGTAAAAGCGAATTTTGTTTTTTCCTGTAGAAAATCCGAATTTAGTACAGATATTAGAGGGAATTTGAAAGGAACCGTGATAGTAGACCATAGCTCCTACTCCCGGTGAGTCAGGAGGATAAAGAGTTCCCATTTTATAGAATTTATAGCCTAATATTGAAGCTTTCTCTTCATCGATTATTCTTACATTCTCGCACTGCCAGGTATTACAAGCTTCAGTAGTAGTGGCGGAGGATTTTGCCCCCAGACAATCATAACAAGCATTAACTTTTTTTATTGGCATATCTTTATCTTCAGTAAGATAAAAAGTAACTTTATTGAAAAAAAGCCCATTCGAACAAGCAGCAACTTTGAAGTAACCATCAAAAACAACTATATCTCCAAGAGAGAAAGTTTGATTAGGAAGAGGAGTGCTAAGACTCACTATAAGTGGATCTTCAGTGTTTTCAGCTATTTCTACCAAGCCAAAAACATTTTTTCCAAATAAAATTCCAATTCCTACAAGAAGAGAAAAAATTAAAATTTTTCTTTTCATGATTTAAAATTAGGATGGAAAGGTTTCCTGCCAGATTGGTCTTGGTTTGACATTTACTTCCACCTCAACTTCTTTGGTGTCAGAGCTGGTTTGAGTTTCACATACAGTGGAAGTTCCTACGGTTTGGCATACAGTACATTCAATTTCGTAATTACATTCAACTTTGTAAATCCAAAGCTTTCCAATCCAGTGTCTGGGCTGGCTTCCAGTTTGAGGATCTGGTGGACCAGAACCAGGATAGGTAGTGATGGTGCCAGAAAGCTCATCATTCCAATCAGAAGTCCAGTTATCATAAGGGATTTTATCACCTAAAGAAGTATCTTTTAATTTCACATTTTCAAAAGGATTCCAGATTTCAATCCATCTTCGGCATTTAAGAGTTTTCAGAGAACAATTATCAGGTAAAGTTGGAGGAGTAACTTGCCAAGTTAAAGTTAAAGGTTTGGTTTGCCAAATCCAGTCACCAGTAAGATTAGAACTCAAAGTGACATCAAAATATTTTACTTTTTTCACTGAAATGATAATAGTATCAAAATCAGAAGCACCTTTTGAGTCGGTCACTTTTAAAGTGACATAAATGTATCGGGTGGTTTCATTATCTTTAAGAAAGGGAACTCTAAAAGAAGTAATTTTACTTGTAGGAGAAGTAATTTCTCCATCAGAAGCTGACCATTGGTAAGTTAAAGGATCACCATCAGGATCATAAGAACCAGAGCCGTCTAAAGTAATCCAACTTCCTTCTTTAACAACTTGGTCTTCACCAGCATCAGCTATTGGAGGATGATTGGCTTGAAAACCAGTGAAAGGACAAATGAGATAACCTGGTTGATAGGTAATATTCCAATGCCAATGGACGTTCCAGTGAGTTCCGGAATATTGAACATAAAGACGAATTTTATTTTTTCCAGGAGAGAATCCCAATTGCTGACAAATATCAGAAGGAATCTTGAACTTTTCATGATAGATTACTAAATAAGGTTTTTGTCCAGAAGCAACATCTGAAGGATAAATAGTTCCAAATTTGTAGAACTTATAGCCTAATTTTTCTGCTCTCTCCTCATCAATTACCCTTACCTGATCGCACCACTCAATATTGCAATCTGATGGTTCATAAGTGGCGCTTATCGCACCAAGACAATTCTGACAAGCATTAGCTTTTTTTATTGGCATATCTTTGTCTTCAGTAAGATAAAAAGTAATTTTATTGAAGAAAAGTCCATTCCCACAGCCAGTCACTTTAAAGCTACCGGAAAAGAAAATATAATTTCCAGGGAGAAAAGTTTGATTAGGTAAAGGACTATTAAAAACAATCGAGGTATTACAAGGGCTATCAGCTACTTCAACTACTCCAAAAGCATTACTTCCCAGAAAAATTCCCACCCCTATCAAAAGAGAAAAAATCAAAATTTTTCTTTTCATGGTTTTATTTTAAAACCAAAAAGATGATTAAACCGATCAATAAAATTAAAGCGAGAGCTAAAGGAATAATAATGTTTTTATTTCTTTCAAAAAAGCTTGGCTTTTTCTCTTCTGGTTTTTCTCCTAAACTCACTTTAGCTGCGGTTTCAATTTTATGAGAATCTAAAATTTTTCCATTTTTAACAATCGCAACTTCAATTTTTGGATTTTCTACTTTTCTCTTAACTGGCACTTCAATGATTTCAGTTCCTACTTTAAGATCAATTTCTTTTTGAACTTCTCCAACTAGATTTCCTTTTTGATCAAACATTTTTATTTGAAGTTGAGCTTTACCTCCTCCAACACGAATATCCGCTGGACCAGTATAGCTGATTTCAATTTTAGCCTTTTCATTGGCTTGATAAGAATTTTTATCAGTTTTGACAAATAAAATCTCAGCATCATCAGGAGAAGAAACAATCCAGCGGAAATAAATTGAATTTGAAATTGGCTGGTTGGTGGATTTTTCAAATAAAGTGACTTTGGAAAGATAAGTGTCAGGGGTGGTTAAAGAAGGAAGAGAATAAGTTAAAGTTTTTTGAGATGAAGGATCGAAAGTAATTTCTTTTTCTTTTTGAATTTTGATGATTTTTCCACCTTCATTTCGTTTGTAGGTGATGATTTGAGGATAGGCAGTGATGGTGGAATTGGAATCGTTGGAGACATCAAAGATGATTTGGGGAGTCTCTCCGGGTTGATAATAAACTCCAGCTCCGGGATGAAGTTTTTCTTGATTTTTTCCAAGAATCCAGTAATTTTTAAGGGTCAAAAACTTCCCTCCTCCTTCAATGGTAATTTCTTGGTCAATCCAAGTGAGTTCTTCGCCTCGGCTAGTTGCAAGTTGGACCCTAAAAATCAATTTTCCTTGAGGAAGGTTTGAAGGAAGCTGATAAGAAAAAGATTTAGTAATTTCTTGAGAAGGAGCTAAAGAAAAGACTTCTTTTCCAATTTTATTATCAAGAAGTTCGGTTGGTAAACCTTCAGGTCCCTTTTTAAAAAGTTGAAAATGAAGAATTAAATCATTTACATAGCGATCCTCAAAATTTTTTAAAGAAACTGAACCTTCAATAATTTCTTGAGGTAAAAACGTAGTCTTTGAGAGAGAAAGATTAGTAGGATACACTTGAGGCACAAGAAGTGCCTCAGCTTTTAAAAAAAGTAAAAAAAGACCTAAAAAAAGAAATGAAAAAAGGAAGAAAAATTTTTTAAAGGAAATAACCTTACTCATGGTAGTTTGTTTTTATTTTAGAAAAGAAAAAAAATAAATTCAAGAAAAAAATGTGGAAAACTTAAAAGAGGTTAATTTTTAAGGAAGGGTTTTTTCTAGAAAATTTAAAGCATTTTGGTAAAAAATTTTTCTGATAATCTCTTTTTTAAACTTCTCTTTTTCTAAAAATTTTTTTAGATTCTCAAATAAAGAAGCATCTTCTAATCCTTTAACCAATTCTTTTCCCACCATTCCATCAAAATCA
>CAZNFF010000016.1:0-10476 GCA_964572495.1 uncultured Candidatus Saccharibacteria bacterium | reverse complement strand
CTCTATGAGTAAGAACTTTGTCCCCGATTTTAAGTTCTTCTATTTTATGAAAACCATTTTCAGTTTTAATAAGCGTCCCTGGCAAAAAACAGCCAAAACAATGCCACATCTGGCGTTCGGGAGAAACGTAAAAAGAAGGATTTTTTTCTTTATGAAAAGGGCATAAAGCCCGGTAGTTTTTTCCTACCTTTTTTAAAGGCAGATATTCAGAGATAAGATCAACAATGTCAATTTTTTGTTTGATTTCTTCAATTGGATTCATTATTTTTTAGTCTCTTTTATAAATTATTTCTCCGTTAAAAATCAAATATTTAATGGCATAAGAGTTAGCGGAATAAACCAGATGAGAAATTAAATCTTTTCCTCCAGAAAATTCTTCTAAAGTTAAATCAACTAAAACTAAATTAGCAGAATTTCCTTCTTTAATTTCATTTTCTATTCCTAAAAACTTAGCCGGAGTCTTGGTAGCAGCTTCAAAAATTTCTTTGGCTTTGATTTCCTCTGGGCGGCAAGAGTGGTGTTTTTGAAGCAGGGCGCCAATTTTCATTTCTTCTAAAATATCCAAATTATTATTTGAAGCAACCCCATCGGTTCCCAGAGCAATTTGGGCTCCTTTTTCCTTTAATTTTCTAAAAGGAAAGACTCCGCAAACTCCTAATTTCATATTTGAAGCCGGACAATAAACTAAAAGTGATTTTCTTTTGGCTAAAATTTCAATATCTTCTTCTTCAAGATGAACGCAGTGAGCTAAAATGGTTTTTTCATCTAAAATTTTTAATTTATCAAGAAACTTTACCGGAGTTAAGCCATATTTTTGTTTTGAAAACTCTACTTCTTCTTTGGTTTCGGCTAAATGGATATGATAATACAAATTATGCTTTTTGGCAAAATCTTTTGCCCAAACTAAATTTTTTTCAGAGACAGTATAAATTGCATGAGGGGCAATGGCAATTTTTATTAAAGGATAATTTTTAACTACTTTTTTAAGCTCAAAAAAATTTTTTAAAGCAAACCTTTTAGAAAAAATTAAAGGGACTTTATCAATAAAAGGGAGGCTTAAAATGGCTCCCATTTTATGAGAAATAACAAGTTTTGCCGTCTCCTGAGGAAACCAATACATATCACAGAAAAATGGGGTGCCACTTTTTTTAAGTTCTCTAAGTCCAATTTCACTTCCTTTTTGAATTTTTTCTCTGGTTAAAAGAAGTTCTCTTGGCCAAATCTTTTTTAAAAGCCATTTTTTTAAAGGAAGATCATCGCCAATGCCCCGAAAAAGAGTCATTGCCAGGTGAGTATGCATATTAAAAAACACCGGAAAAGCCGCCAAATTTTTTCCTTCAATTTCTTCTTCAGCTTTTTCTTTGATCTTTTTTGAGATCTTTAAAATCTTTTTTCCTTCAATTAAAATATCCTTTCTTTTTCCTTCCAAAAGAACGTTTTTTATTTTTAATTTTGCCATCTTTTTAAAAGAAAACTGTTTTAGATTTTCGGAGAGCGCTTAAAAGCTTTTCAATTTCAATCGTTGCCACTCCAATTACCTGATCGGCGCCTCCATAATAAACAAAAAGCTTATTTCCCAAAAGAACATTTCCGCAAGGAAAAACCACATTAGGCACCCTTCCTTTCTTTTCCCATAAAATTTCTGGCTCTAAAATAGGATCATCTAAACGAGCGATGACTTTAATTGGATTTTTTAAATCCAAAAGTACGGCTCCGACTCGATAAGCCCCATCTTCTTCAGAAACTCCATGATAAAGCATCAGCCAACCTTCTTTGGTTTTAACCGGAGGCGCCGCCGCTCCAATTTTTTTGCTATCCCACCACCCTTTTCGAGTAAAAATCCATCGGTTTTCTTCCAAGAAAACTTCTCCTTTAAAATCTAAAGTTTTGGTGAAAGAATAATCAATATCATAACCAACCCGGTGGACGATTAAATATTTTCCTTGGACTTTTTCTGGAAAAACAAAGGCATCTTTATCATTTAAATCCGAAGGAGAAAGAGGTATTGGCTTTGCCCAGTTCCACTTTTTTGAAAGAAAATCTTTTACTGAAATCCAAGTCAAAGCTACTCGAGGGAATTTTCCATCAAAAGCAGTATAGCACATATAAATTTTATCTCCAATTCTGGTTAGCCGAGGATCTTCACAGCCAACTTTTTCAAACTCTTCTCGAGGCACATACACCGGCTCAGGAAGTCTTTCATCAATATGAATCCCATCAGTTGTAGAAGCATAACCTAAAAAAGAACGGTTGTCACTGGAAACAGCTCGATAGATAAGATGAACTTTTCCTTGAAGATAAATCGCTCCGGGATTAAAAGTGGCTTTGCTTTCCCAAGGATGATCTTTTATTGGAGTAATAATTGGATTCTCCAGAGCTCGATTAAGAGTTATTTTTATTTTTTCTCTTTTAAGGAGTCTTTCCAAAAGATAGGAAAGTTTAATTAATGCCAGGCAGCAAGTGGTATCGGCAGCACCATAATAAAGATAAATCCAATCTCCTTTAATAAAAGCACCTGAAGGAAAAACCACATTGGGAACATATCCAATTTTTTCGTAATATTCTTCTGGAGTTAAAATTGGTGCTTTAGTTTTTCCAAGAACTTTAAAAGGATTTTTAAGATCAAGCAAAACTGCTTCTATCCCAAAAAGTCGGTTAGAAGAGAAATAATCTCGAATGTAGGAATAAAGAAGAAGCCAGCCATATTTTGTTTTTATTGGGGGAGCACCAACTTCAAGATGATCTTGAGGACGCCTTCTCAAAGGTAAGGCTTTTTCTTTAAAATTTTGATACCATTTTTTCCAGTAAGTTTCGGACCAAATTTCATTTTCTTTATTAAAAGAAGCTAAACAGATTTCTGAAGGAGGGTGATCAGTATGAACCGTAAGAACTGCCCAAATTTTTTTATTGATTTTTTCAGGAAAAAGAGCCATAGCCTTGGCATTAAAAGGAGTAATTAAATGTTTTTCTTCAATTTTTTCCAAATCTTTGCTGATTGCCAAACCCACTTTAATTCCTTCAGCTTGAAAAGGATATTTTGAAAGAGCGGTGTAGAAGATATAATATTTTCCATTAAGCTTAGTCACTCGAGGATCTTCACAGCCAAATTTTTCCCAATCTTTTTCTGGAACAATAAATCGACGCCTTTTTTCGAAATGAATACCATCTTTACTTTCAGCAATGCCGATATCAGAAGTCGTCATATGGGCTCGAGCCGCAGTGTGGTAATGAGGTAAAGAAATGGCTCGATAAAGAAGATAAATTTTTCTTCCTTTTTTTATCGGACAACCATTAAAAACTGCCTGTCCTTCCCAGGCATGTTTTCTGATCGGTTTTAAAATTGGGTTTTCTTCTACTCTTTTAATAATCATTTCTTTCTTTTGAGAACTTTCTTTCTCAATTTGGGTTTTTTCTCTTTTATCAAAGCTTCTAAAAATTCGTCAAAATCAGCATAAGCAACACAAACATAACTATCAGCAGCACCATAGTAAATTAAAAGCTGATTATTTTTGACTACGGCACCTGAAGCATAAACTACGCCAGGTTTAAAACCATTGTTTTCATAATCCTCTTCTGGTCTTAAAATTGGTTGTTTAAAAGAAATTAAAGGCTTTGAAGGTGATTTAAGATCTAAAAGCATTGCTCCCACTTTGTATCTTCCTAAATCTCCTTTTTCTTCAGCATGGTAAAAAATGAGCCAACCATATTTGGTCTTTATTGGTGGAGGACCTACGCCTCGAACTTTTGCCTCCCAGATCCAATGCTTGCCTTGAGGTTGAGGATGATAATAACTTCTAATGAAAGTTTTTCCATCAAAGTTAAGATCCTCAAAAAAATCAACCAAAATTTTAGGATTGAGAGAATGTAAAATGGCATAGTGTCCATTAATTTTTTCTGGAAAAATTACCCAATTTTTATGAACTTCATTTGGAGGTGAAATTAAAACCGGTTTTTTCCAATGCCACTTTTTATTTAAAAAATCTTTAACTTTAATAGAAGTTAAAGCAATCCTTAATTCACTGCTGCAGGCAGTATAGGTCATATAAATCACATCTTCTTCATCTACTCTTACTGGACGAGGATCCTCGGCTCCACCAAAACTTCCTCCAGAAGCAAAAGAAAAATAACAGAAACTTAAAGAATTTGTTTTATGCTCATATACTGGAGAAGGAGATCTTTCTTCAATGAAAAAACCATCAGAAGAAGAAGCATATCCAAGTCGAGAAATTCCATCACTTCCAATTGCCCGATAGAGAAAATGAATTTTATCTTTAAGCAAAATTACTCCGGGATTAAAAGTCTGCCAATTTTCCCATTCATTTTCAGAAGAAGGAGAAATTATTGGATTTTCTTCGTGCTTTATTAACAATTCAAAAACTTTTTCTCTTTTGAGCTTTTTCTTCTTTTTCTTTACTTTTCTTTTAGCTTGAATTTTAGTTTTTTTCCTTTTTTGAACTTTTTTCTTTTTAGCTTTTTTTCTTGGCATTAAAATTTCTTGCTGTTAAAAATTATATTTCTTTTTCTAATCCAAAAACAAGTGGAAAACTTTTAAAAATTTAAAAAGCTAATTCTTTTAAGGCATCTTTGAAAGATAAGGTTCCTTCTTTGATTAAAATTTCTTTTGAAATTAATTTCTGATAAATTTGGGCAAGGTCTTCTTTTTCAACTAGCCGGGCAAGTTTTTTTAATTTTTCAAGATAAAAAGGATGGAAGTTGAGATTTTTTTCTAAATATTTTACTTTCAAAAGATTTCGGGTTTGTTTGACTAAAAAGTAAAAAATTTCTTCAGGGCTTTTGCCAGCTTGGATAAGTTTTTCTTGAAGATAAGCAAAGCTTTTTTTATCAGAAAGGAAAAATTTTTCTGAAAGCAAAAAAAGATCTTTTTGTAAAAAAACGGGAAAGGAAAATTTTTCAATATCTTTGATGGTGATTTCTTTTTGGCAGAAAAGAGAAAGTTTTTCTAGCTCTAAAGCTAAAGCCCAAAGATTGTCTTGATAAAGATCAAATAAAAATTTGGCAGCTGGCATTTTGATTTCTTTTTGAAATTTTTTAACAAAATCTTTCATCCACCAATAAATTTTGGGCCAGGAAAGCTTTGGGAAATAAAATTTGTAAGAAAATTGATTTAAAAATTTTTCTTCAAGAGAAGGAGTTTGAGCTTCAAAGATAAGAAAAGTTTCTTTGGAATCAAAATATTTGTTTAAAATTTCATCTAAAAATTCTTTTTCTAAAGAAAGAAAATTTTTCAAAACCAAAAATTTTTTTTGAGAAAAAAGACCTTGAGCTTTCAAGGCTTCTTTTAATCTCTCAATTTCCTCTTTTTCTTTTAAATCAAAAACCTCAACCTTTCCTTGAGGGTTTTTCTTTCTAAATTTTTCCTCAAGCTCTTTCCTTTTTTGATAAATTAAAAAATTTTCAAAACCGTAAATGAGAATATTCATATTAGAAATTCCAAATTCCAAGCACCAAATTCCAATTAAATTCCAAATTCCAATTATTTTGTTTTTTCTATAATCCGGGAAAAGATTTTCTTTAGCTCAATGGCTTCTTTCCGAAGAGTCTCTCCTTCTTCTTTAAATTTTTCAGCATTAGTTTCAATAAGCAATCTTAACCAGTAAGCTGATTCTTTCGCTTCTTTTCTGCAGATTTTTATTCGCATTTTAAAATCTCTTTTACTTAAAGCTTCATTGGCTTCAATATAATTCGCACCCACTGAACCTGAAGCTCTAATCACCTGCTTTATGTATTCAATATTACTAATGGTCTTTGGTAATTTTTTACAGAAAAAAGCCACTTTTTTGGCGAAGTGATAAGTTCTTTCTTCTAAATCATAAATTTTGGTTATTGAAATTTTAACCATTGAATTTTAGAACTTGGTTTTTGGAATTTGTAATTTAGAATTTAAAGTTTGGAATTTGGATATTGGAATTTGGAATTTCCCCATTTCGGGGTGCCCGGGATCGAACCGGGACCACCGGCTCCCGATGCCGGTATACTACCATTATACGACACCCCGGAAGCTAGCTAATTAGCAATTAGCTATTGGCAATTAGCAGATAGAATCTGGCAATTGGCAGTTAGCAATTGGCATTTGGCATTTAGCAGTTGGCAATTCCAGTACCTTTGAAGTTTTAAAGGTGCTGTTTTGATTTAATTATAAAAATTTTCTTTTTCTTTGAAAACCTTTCCTTTTACGCTTTAAGCTTTGCGCTTACTTTTATACTTTACGCTTATTTACATTTCGATTATTGGAATTTGGAATTTAATTGGGATTTGGGATTTGAACAAATTAGTTTTGCGCTTTGAGCTTTGCGCTTTACGCTTCTCTTTGCGCTTTGACTTTTGCGCTTTTCTAAAACCAAAAGCCCCGGCAGAGGCCGGGGCTTTTGGCGCCTGGCAAGGAACAGGCAGAGAGATTATGACTTGGAGATCGTCTTAGCTGGCGTTGGCAATCCTTCAACTTTGTAACCGTTGAACCAGTCGAGGCTATTTTCGCTGTGAGGCACGACAGAGTGATCAGACCAGATGAAGTAGTTGTCTCCAGTATTGATATTGTCATAAGTATTAGGTCCAGCTGGATTAGATTCTTCAGAGCTTGCCAAAACAAGTCTTCCTTGAACTGATGCGCTTCCATCTCCTACGCTTTCAACATTCACATACACTTGGAAAGTTACGCTCTGACCAGCAGCAACGGTTACAGGAGTGTCGAATTCAATCTGGGTAGTGGTGCTTCCAGTACTAATAGTACCAGTAGCTCCACTGAGATTAATCGTAAAGTCACCTCCTTGTCCACTTGGTCGATACCAAGTTCCATTAGTTAGATCTTTCAAAGCAATCTTATCAAGATTCACCGTAGCGTTACTAACGCTAACTTCAAGAGCAATCTTCTTGATTGAAACTTGTTCGGCTTCATCAGCAGTTACCGTGAATTTCATTAATGGCTCTTCTCCTGCAGTCAATAGCGTTTCTTCAGCTTCCTGAGCTTCAATAATTGGCACCGTCTTATGCACTACCTTAGGATTGCCATAGCAACCATTTTCAGTGCACCCGGTGCTGGTAGCAAATTCGTTAATGGTATTCTGTCCAATTACCTCAAATCCAGAAGTTGAAAGGAAGGCATACAAGGTTTCTCCAGAATCAGCACCACCAGAGATAGTATTAAGTTCAGCTTTAACCGTCAATACCTTGGAAGAATCTTTTGGAATTACAAATCCTTTATCTTTAAGTCCGCTAAAGGTGGCAAGACCGGTGCTGGAATCAATTGGTTGCTCGGCAATCAAGGTAGTGCCATCATAGAGTTTCAACATTTCAACTTCATTGGCAGTAGAAGTAGAAGCAACAGAACTTGTGCTATCTACTACACCAATTTTCACTTTGTTAAGAGTAAGATCTTCATATTGAGCCGTGAATCTGAATTTAGCCAAAGTAACTTCATTTCCAGCCACCACCAAGCTAGCTCGAGTTTCGGTATCATCTGGAGCGCGTTCAACCGTCACTTTACCACCGCTTTCAATCTTCATTTCTGGTCCAGTCACGTCTCCTTCTGGATCAACACTATTTCCTTCTTCATCTTGAGCTGAAACATCATCGCTGTTCACACTCATGTAAACAGTTCCAGTAGAAGCGCTAGCTTGAATATCGGCTTTGGCAACTAGAACTTTAGTTTGACCAGCAGGAATAATCACTGAAAGATTATCAAAAATCACATAGTCAGGAGAACCATTAGTTACAGACTCCCAATCACTCACTTGCTCATCGCCATCAAAGAGAGCAATTCTTAAGATATGTTCGGAAGGATCAAAGCTACCAGCAGTAGTGGAGAAGGTGGTCTTAATTGAAGTCACTTTAATATCGGAAGCATCGCCAGCTCTTAAGCTAATACCGACAAGTTCAGCTTCCCGAGTTCCTACCACATAAGTCTGAGCCGCAGGAGTACCAGCAGCAGAAAGATTCAAGCTTGGTTTAGCAACAGTCATTTCATTTCCGGCAATCCAGCCGCTTGGAACAATATCATCATCTGGATCTATCCATTGATTGTTCTCAAGATTCTTGATGTAGTTGGAACCAGCAAAATTCACTGAGACTTTTAATTTATCCTCATCGGCATCAGAAGCAATATCACAAGTGAATTTGAGATTTCGAGAAGATCCACCTTCGATACTCCAAATATCGGTATAAGTGTAAGTTTGATCGCCTCCGTCACTATCAGTGCTTAAATCCCATGAACTGGTTAAAGTTTCGCCAGTATCAATATCGGTCCATTTACAATCAGTATATTCGCTATCCTCTACATCTCCGGTAACGTTTACTTTTGTTTGAAACTTTCTAATTTCAACATCATTCTGAGCGCTGATAGTAATTTCCATTAAAGTCACATCTTTACCACCAGCGGCAATTTCAGATGAAGCTGGCCCGTTGAAGGAAATCGTCACTTGTCCGCCTTGGACAGTTAACTTCTCATGGTTATCAGGATCGCTATTGAAATTGTTAGTAACTGACACGCCATAACCATATCTTTCACCAACCGCTTTCAAGTCAGTTTCTTCATCAAGATAAAACTCAATTGTTTCACCTGGTTTCACGCCAGAACCAACATCACCATAAACTTCAAAAATTCTGGTATTTCCTTTTTCAATTTCATAAGGAGTTTCAAACACAAATACGGCTTGATCTTGATCATTAATTCCTTCAGCGGTTGCTACCACTTCACCGCCAACTTTCAATTCTAAGTTAGTAATTTCAGAGCGAGAAACACTACCACCTTGATAGAGAGCAATTCTCTTCACGAGAATATCTTCTTTTGAACCAGCATTGAGTTTAAATTCAGCCAATTTAGCATTTTGTTGGCCTACTTTTGGATTGTCCACGCTTCCACCTTTCTCAATAGTTACCGTGCCAGCTTCAACGCTAGCTAAAGCCATATCATTACCTCTGATTGGAAGTCCAGAAACTTCAACATCAGCAGAAACTGAAGTTAATTCTAAGGCATTAACATTACCTCCCGTTCCAGAAAGATCAGCTACCACCGTGATTACTCTTTCACCATCAATTTCAAGATTGAGGTTAGTGAATCGAGCTTGGTGAGTGCTGGAGTTCAAAGAGCGTCCAGTAGTGAGTTTGGTTTCACCTTCATAAAGGTAAATGTAATCAAAGTCATCCACCTCACCAGCACCAACTCGAGTGATGATGATTTCATCAATGGTTCCCTTTCCAGTGAATTTCACCTTAAGGAAAGGAACATTGCTGGCATTGCAAGGAATATTGGCGCTGGCTGGAGTATCTTCAGCTAAAGAAACAGTGATTCCTTCTTCAACTACTTCTTCTTCCTCTTCAGGAGCTCCTTCCTCTTCTTCAACTTCTTCTTCTACTTCTTCTCCTTCTTCCTCTTCTTCTTCAGCCGCTTGAGCTAGCTGGCATTGTTTTTCAAGGAAGCTTCGGGTTGAAGGTCCAAAATAACCGGTTCCTTTAGTTAATCCAAGAGGAGTCAAAATTTCATCGGCATATTTCTCTTGGAAGGCAGCCAAAGAAGCTTTGGTGATTGGTCCAAAATAACCAGTGGCTCCGATGTCAGGTCTGGTCCAGGTTCCTTCGGCAATTAAAATCTCTTGCAAAGCTTTAACATCATCACCTCTCATTCCAACAGTTAAGTTTCGAGTGAAGTTGTAGCAATAGAGGCTGGCTTCTCCAGCTGGTGCTTGAGCTTCACCTCCTTGAAGCGCTGCCAATTGAGCCTGAAGCTGGGCAATTTGCTCCAACAGTTGCTGGATTTGAGCTTGAAGCTCTTCGACCGTTTGAGCTTTTGCTGGCTTAGAAACAATGGCAACGCCAGCAAAAATAACTAAAGAAGCAATTGCTAAACCAATTGCTTTAAACAACTTTGATCGACCGATTGATTCCATTTTTTATTTTGTTTTTCCTCCAATCTCCCGACACTTTACTGGCTTAAAGCCAGTCCTTGGGCTTGCTAATCGACCTTAAAAACTTAGCAAGCCAAGGAAAAAAGAGGAGATTGGAGTTTTCCACAGAGAGCTTGCCTTTTGGGCTTGCTCTCTGTGTTTGGAATTTTAAATTTTTAAAACACTTAAGGAAGAAATTTTTCTTGGTTTCTGCCTACTAGGGAAGGCTTTTTTAAGCCCACCCCCTCGACAGAAACCAAGTCGACCCTATTTCTTCCTTAAGTGTCAAAAAATAGCCAAGTTCGACCTTTGGTTTTTTAATTTCAATGCTCCATTTATAAGCTTAAGTGAAAAACTTTTTCTGTCAAGTGAAAAACTCTTATGGGAAAGTTTGTTAATCAGATAAAATTTTTTTCCTTGCTGATTTTCGGTGCTACTTTATTAAACGGAAAGAAAAAGAAAATGTTACAATGAAAGCGCAAAGCGCAAAAGTAATTTGTTCAAATTCCAAATTCCAAATTCCAATAAATACAGTAGAAATTTGTAGAGATACAATGTTAAGCGCAAAGCTTAAAGTGCA
>CAZNFF010000015.1:0-10496 GCA_964572495.1 uncultured Candidatus Saccharibacteria bacterium | reverse complement strand
TTTTTAATAAAAAAATTTGGTTTAAAGAAAATATTAGAATTTGCTAAAAAGAAATTAAAAAAGTAGTGAAAAATCCAGCTCCAGGAAGATGGTTTGAAAAAGTTCTTAATTTTTTGGACTTTAATGTTTAATCTTCGACTTAAAAAAGAAGTTTTCAAAAAAGCGATTTTTTCTTTAAAACCAAAACAAAAATAACTCAATTGCTTTTTGGCTAAAAATTTCATAAAATTGAGAATAATGAAAACTCTAAAACAATTTTTAGCCAAAATAATTGAATTTAAAAATCCAATTGAAAGTGAAAGTTTGATTGATGTTTTAGAAAATATTTATAATTGGATTGTTAGTTTTGGGATTGTGGCGGCTTCGATTGCGATGGTTTGGGCTGGATTTTTGTTTTTAAGTGCTGGTGGAGAAGAAGAAAAAATTGAAAAAGCAAAAAGATTTTTCCGCTGGGCAGTAATTGGACTGGTGCTTTGTATTTTAGCTAAAGGAATAGTGCTTGTCATTAAATATTTACTTCTTGAAGAAAATTAAAATGGAAAAAATTGTTAAAATCATTGAAAAATCTCTTCCAGCAGTGGTAAGTATTTTAACTGAAAAAGAGCCAGAAAAGCTCGATCTTTTAGCTCGATTCCAAAAAGAAAAAGAAAATTTTGTTTGCGGTTCAGGATTTTTAGTTTCCAAAGATGGTTTAATTTTGACTAATCGTCATGTGATTTTAGATGAAAACAAAGATTATTTTGCTTTAGTTGGAGAAGAAATTTATCCGGCAAAAATTTTAAGTTTAAATTTTATTACTGATGTTGCGATTTTGAAAATTGAAGGAAAAAATTTTCCTTTTTTAAAGCTTGGTGATTCTTCAAAGATAAAATTGGGTCAAACTGTAATTGCCATTGGCACCGCTTTAGGAATTTTTCCAAATTCAGTTTCCAAAGGAATTATTTCCGGTATTTCTCGAAAAATTAAAGTTCAAGTTGATCCTTCAGGAAGGATAAAAGAGCTTTCTGGTTTAATTCAAACTGATGCTGCCATCAATCCCGGAAATTCTGGTGGTCCTTTGATTGATCTTTCTTCAAAAGTAATTGGAATTAATGCCGCTTTAGTTTTTGGAGCTGAAAATATTGGTTTTGCTTTGCCAATAAATTGGGCAAAAAAAGATTTAGAAGAAATCAAAAAAGAAGGTAAAATTTCCAAACCAATTTTAGGGATTGAATATGTTTTAATTGATGAGCATTTAAAAAAAGCTTTAAATTTAGATTTTTCTTATGGCGCTTTAATTGTCAAAAATCCAGAAGTTGGTCTTGCGATTTTACCGGGCACACCAGCTGAAAAATTTGGTTTA
Organism: uncultured Candidatus Saccharibacteria bacterium; assembly: GCA_964572495.1. Lineage (GTDB taxonomy): Bacteria > Patescibacteriota > Minisyncoccia > UBA6257 > JAGGUH01 > JAGGUH01. The sequence continues at coordinate 9,154 of CAZNFF010000015.1, read as the reverse complement.
AAAGAAGGTGATATTATTCTTGAAGTTGATGGAATTCCTTTGAAAAAAGATGTTTCTTTAAAAAAACTTCTTGAAGGAAAAGAAAAAGTAGTGTTAAAAATCTGGCGTCATCAAAATGTTTTTGAAGTTCCAATTAAATTAAAATAGGAGTTAAACTACAACCAGTCATTTCTTTTGGTTTTGGAATTTTAAGCAAGGAAAGGACTGTTGGAGCAATGTCAGCTAAAGTCCCAATTGGAGTTGGTGCTTCTCCCAAAAAATGGGAGAATTTTTTTCTTTTTTTATAAAGGGTTTTGTGAAGAAAATAAATTGGCACTGGTGAAGGATCATGTTTGGTTTCCATTTCGCCAGTTTCAAGCGAGCGAACTTTTTCAACATTTCCATGATCAGCGGTAATGATAAAATAAATATCTTTCTGAAGTCCTACTCTTAAAATTTTGTTGAGGCATTCATCAACAATTTCAATGGCTTTGACGCAAGCTTCATAATCTCCAGTATGACCAATCATATCTCCATTAGCAAAATTCACCAAAATAAAACTCCAAACTTCTTCTTTTAAAGCCAAAATTAATCTTTCGGTAATTTCTCGGGCTCTCATTTCAGGATGTTCTTGGAATTGAAAAGCTGGATAAGAAGGTAAAATAACTCTTTCTTCGCCTAAGAAAGGAGCTTCTCTTTGCCCGTTAAAAAAATAAGTCACATGGGCATATTTTTCAGTTTCAGCAATTCTTAGCTGATTTAATCCATATCTTGAAATCACTTCTCCCAAAGTGTTTTTGATATTTTCTTCTTTTTTAAAAGCATAAGGCACATCAAATCCTTTAAGATATTCAACCATGGTTGCCACAAAAACTTTGGGTATTTTTTTTCTTTCAAATTTGTCAAAATTTTTATCACAAAAAGCCAAAAAAAGCTGCCGAGCCCGATCTTCTCGGAAGTTAAAGAAAAAAACAGCATCATTATCTTTAATCGTTGGCAGTTCAATTTCTTCTTTAACAATCAAAGCTGGTTCAATAAATTCATCAGTAATCTTTTTTTGATAGTTTTCCTCAAGATATTTAATCGGATCTTTGATTAAATGAGCCTTTCCTTCCACAATTGCCTGCCAGGTTTTTTGGGTTCTTTCCCAGTTGCCAGCTCGATCCATGGCATAAAAACGCCCGCAAAGGCTGGCAACCTTTCCTATTTTTGTTTCTTCAAGTAATTTTTGAAATTCTAATAAAAGGTTTTTTGCTGCAAATGGAGGCGAGTCTCGTCCATCTAAAAAAAGATGGAAGAAAACTCTTTTAAAATTTTTTCTTTTAGCAAATTCAACTAAGGCTAAAAGATGCTCATAGCTTGAATGAACATGCCCCAAACCAAGAAGTCCAAGAAAATGAACAAAAGAGTTGTTTTTCTTAGCAAATTCAAAGACTTTATCAATAACTTCGTTTTTAAAAAAACTTTTATCTCGAATTGAAAGAGTAATTTTAGGATAGTTTTGAAAAATCACCCGACCACTTCCTAAAGTAAGATGTCCAACTTCACTATTTCCAGCTTCTCCCCAAGGAAGACCAACACTAATTCCTGAAGCTTGAAGCGTTCCTGAGGGAAAATAAGTTTCAATCCAATCAATGGTTGGAGTTTTGGCTTTTACAAAAGGATTGACCACCGGATTAGGAATTCCAATTCCCCAGCCATCTAAAATAATTAAGGCAACTTTTCTTGAAATCATTTTTTAAAAATTATAAAGAAATCCCTTTTTGCTGTAAATGAATTTTTTCTAAAATTTCCAAAATTTTTTTAGCCGTTTTTTCCCATCTAAATTTTGAAGCCATTTTTTTCCCTTTATTTTTTAAAAATTTTTTTAAATCCTTCTCTTCTAAGATTTTTTCTAAAGCCAAAGAAATTTCTTCTTCTTTGTTAGGATTAACCAAAATGGCAAAATCACCGCTAATTTCAGTTAAAGCGCTGCGTGCTCCAACAATTACTGGCTTTCCTAAACTTGCCGCTTCAAGTGGAGGAAAGCCAAAACCTTCAAAAAAAGAAGGATAAATTAAAACTTCTGAAAGTTTATAAAAGCAGACTTTCTCTTTTGAAGTTATCGGAGGATAAAATTTTATAAATTCTCTTTCCTCTTTGTTTTCCAAAAATTTTTCTATTTCTTCAAAAAAAGCCCCTTTTGGTCCAACAATGACAAGATAAAAATCTTTATATCTGGGATTTTTTTTAAGCCAAAGAAAGGCTTTGATTAAAGAAAGAACATTTTTTCTTCTTTGAATTGCTCCAAGATAAAGAAAAAATTTTTTTGGAAGCTGATATTTCTTTTTTATTTGCTCGACAAAATTTTTATCAATTTTTTCAAAAAAAACTGGATTGATTCCAGAATAGACTACTTCAATTTTTTCTTCGGGAATATCAAAAGATCTTATCAAATCTTTTTTGGTAAAAGAAGAAACCGCAATGATTTTTTGAGCTTTTTGAGCGCTTTCTCTTGGTTTTTGTAAAAAATGCCAAATTTTTTCCTGCCAGGAAAAAAATCTTTTAAAATGAAAAAAAGAAAGGTCATGAAAGATAATTACCGAAGGCGCCTGGCTTTTAATTAAATTGAAATGGCAAGATAAAAAAACATCAATTTTCCCCAAAAAATCTTCAATTTTTATTAACCCCAAAAAATTTAAAACATCAAAAATTTTATTTGGAATTTTAAAATCAAAAATTTTAACATTTCTTTTTTTTCTCCACCAAAAATCTAAAGGAAGTTTTTTTAAGCCATTGTAAAACAAAAGATACTCATTTTTATCATCAATTTTAAACAAAGCATCAAGAAGGCAAATTAAATATTCTGGAATCCCTCCAACTCTTGTTTTGACAATTGGTCTTAAATCAATGCCAATTTTCATTTTAAATTTTTCTCAATGAAATTTTTAATCTCTTTTTTGAACCTTTCTTTAGAAAATTTTTGAGCATATTTTGAAATTTTTTCAAAATCAAACTCCATTTTTTCAAATTTTTCAATGGCGCAAGTTAAGCTTTCCTTAGTTTGCTTCTCAAAAAAAATTCCAGAAAAATTTTCAATAATTGATTCTTTTTGTCCTCCAAAATTAAAAGCAATCACTGGAGTGCCACAAGCCATTGCTTCCAAAGGCACAATCCCAAAATCTTCAATTTGAGGAAAAATTAAAGCTTTAGCTTTTTGATAAAGTTTTCTTAATTTTTCATCAGAAACAAAACCTAAAAATTTTATATTTTCCTTTGCCATTTTTTTTAACTTTTTTTCTTCTGGTCCTTTTCCGACAACAATTAAAGGCAATTTTAATTGATTAAAAGCTTCAATTGCCAAATCAAATTTTTTGTAGTAAAGAAGTCTTCCAACCATCAGATAAAAATTTTCTTTTGAAATCTTTTTATCATAAAAAAATTTTTTTTCATCGTAAGGAGGATAGATAACTGTTGCTTTTCGCTGATAAAATTTTTCAATTTTTTTGGCAATAAAATTTGAATTGGCAATAAAAAAATCAGGTTTTTTTGAAAAAGAAAAATCAATTTTTCTTAAAAAAGAAATTGGAAGCTTGAAAAATTTTTTTAAAAAGTCTGGTAATGGGTAATCTAAAAGATATTTTTCTTCCCAGAGATACCTTGTTGGGGTATGGCAATAACAAAAATGAATTCCTTTGGTTTCCACTCCTTTGATAAAAGAGGAGGCTGAAGAAAGAACAATTTCATAATTTTTTAAATTAAGACTTTTTACAAAGAAAGGCATTAAAGGAATAAAGAATCGATGTTTTTGATTAATTAAAGGAAGTCGGTTAAGAAAAGAAAAATAAACTTTTTTCCCTTCTAAAACTTTTTTAATTATTTTTTTTGAGCCAAATAAAGTAAAAACATCAGCTTGGGGGAAAATTTCTAAAAAAGCTTTAAGCACTCTTTCGGCGCCTCCAAACTGGTTAAGATAGTCATGGCAAATGGCAATTTTTTTCATTTTCCATTAAGTTTTCCTAAAAGAAAGAGGAAGAAAGTTTTAAAAAGAATTTTTAAATCTAAAAGCAAAGACCAATTTTGAAGATATTTTTTATCAATTTCAAGTTCCTTTAAAAAAGAAAGATTACAGCCGCCACTAATTTGAGAAAGTCCAGTTAAACCAGCTTTGCTTTTAACAATAAAAAGATACTCTTTGGGATAAAAAAAGATTTCTTGTGGTTCATGAGCCCTTGGACCAACTAAAGAAATTTTTCCTAAAAGGACATCAAAAAATTGAGGAATTTCATCTAGATGATACTTTCTTAAAAAACCTCCAACTTTGGTAATTCTTGGATCATGTTTGATTTTAAAAAAAGGTCCGTCTCTTTCATTCAAAGAAGCAAAAATAGGCTTTAGCTCAGCAGCATCTTGATACATGGTTCGAAATTTGTGAATAAAAATTTTTTTTCCTTGGGAAATTCTTTCAAGTTTAATAATCACTGGTCCTTTTGAATTTAATTTAATCGCTAAAGCAATCGGTAAAAATAGAGGCAAGAAAAGAAAAATAATTCCTATTAAAGAACCAAAGATATCCAAAATTCGTTTTAAAAAAAGCTGAACTTTTTTCATTTTTAAAACATTTTGCCAGAAAAAAAGAAAATTAGCAAATAAAAAAGCAGGACCTGGAAAGTAAGCCGGATTCTGTTCTTCCTCCAAAAAGGAGGAAGGGCAATCATTAATCTTGGTCCGAAGTTACCTTCGGACTCAAGCGGACCACCAAAACTTGTCCTTGCACCCAGGTAAGGATTTAGCCGTTTCACCCCTGAAGTTACCTTCAGGGCTAGACCTGAAAAAATTCAGGTCCCCGAGACTCTCGCGAGTCTCGGCGTCTCTGTTCGCACCTCTCCTCCAATTTCTGGAGGGGTGGGTGTTACCCACTACCCTTCTCCTTCTGGAAAATTTCCAGAAGGGGGTGTCCGGACTTTCCTCCCCAAGGAAAAATTCCTTGGAGCGATTGCCTGCTTTCCAGGTCCTGCTTAAAAAATTATACCACAAATTAAAAGAGATGTGAAGTTAGTGAAAACCTCTTGGGCATGAAGGGAGTACAATAAAATGAAAGCTTTTTGGCAAGAGCAATTTTACCTTCTTATTCTCAAATTCTTAAGAACATTGGAATAATTTTTCAAAAATTTAACCCAATTTTTTTCAAGATGAAAAATCAATAAGAGAATTAAAACAAAAAGCAAAAATACTTCTCAGATCTTGTTCTCAATTTCTTAAGAACATTAGAATTCAATTAAAAGTGGCTTCATTAGAAATTAATTTAGAGTTGAAAAATAGAAAAGAAATGTTAAAATAGCAAAAATCATGAAAAAATTAAAGAAAAAAGCAATTATTATTTTTGGTCCGCCAGGAGCGGGAAAAGGAACCCAAGCTTTAAGATTAGAAAAAATTTTAGGCTTTTATCATTTTGATACTGGTCGAGAAATTGAAAAAGTAATCTCTGATCCAAAAAACCAAAAAGATCCGGAAATAAGAAAACAAAAAGAGCTTTTTGAATCCGGAAAGCTTTGCGATCCTCAATGGGTAGAAAAGCTAGTGGAAAAGAAAATTAAAAAGTTAAGAGGAAAAGGAATTATTTTTTCAGGCTCGCCTCGGACTTTAGACGAAGCCCAAAAACTAATTCCTTTACTTGAAAAAATTTATGGCAAAAAAAACATTTATGTTTTCAAACTCAATGTTTCAGAAAAAACTTCAATTTTCAGAAATACCCATCGAAAAATGTGCTCTCGATGCGGCTATCCAGTAATTTTTTCTGAAGAAACCAAAGATTGGAAATTTTGTCCTCTCTGTGGCGCCCCTCTTTTTGTCAGAGTTTTAGATAAGCCAAAGGTGATTAAAAAAAGAATTAAAGAATATCAAAAGGAAACCAAGCCAGTTTTAGAATATCTTAAAAAAGAGAAAATTAAAATTTATGAAATTGATGGCGAGCCTCTGCCAAGCTTGGTGACAAAACAAATTTTAGAAAAACTTAACTTTTCAAAAGCTCTTGATAAAGTTTAAGATGATCTAATACCAGTCTTGAAATTAAAAATTTTGATTTTACGGTCTCATAAGCTCTTTTTCCAATTTTTTTTCTCAAATTTTTATCTTTTAAAAGCTTTTCAATCCAAAAAGCCGCTTCCTCGGCATTCTCTACCAAAAAGCCATTTTTTTTATGGGTAATTTGAAGCTCAATCCCTTTGGTTTTTCCTCCAATCACTGGTTTTTTCTTCCACATCGCTTCGGTGATTGCTAGCCCAAATCCTTCTTTAATTGATTTGTGCATAAAAACAGTGGAGGTAGTATTAAGGGCATTGATAAAAAGATCAGGAGAAATGGTTTTGATTTGTTTAATATCAGAAAAAAGATGAACATCAGGATCTCCTTTGGCATGCTTTTTTACTTTTTCAAAAATCTCTTGAGCTTGAGGATCATCTTTTGGTTGAGGAATGCCTACCAAAACCAGTTGTAGTTTTGGAAAATGATTTTTAGCCAGATAATAAGCTTTTAAAGTTGAGAAATGATCCTTCCAAGGATCAAAGCGGGCGACTTGAAGTAAAATCGGCTTTTCGGGATGAATTCCTAAAAAAGCTAAAATTTCCTTTGCCTGGGAAACTTTTAAAAAACGATTTTTTTCTGAGAAAGGATCAATTGCTGGAAAAATAATTTTTACTTTTTTTTGAGGTAAAAGATTAAAACGATAATCTTTATGAGAAAAAATAACTTTTTGGTATTTCTCAATGAAAGGCTTTAAAAAGAAAGCAACTTCTTTATTTGGCTCTGAAAGATCAATATGAATCCTTAAGATAGTTTTAATAGAAGGAGGGACAAAATTAATTAAAGCTAAAGGTTGAGGATCATGAATGATTAAAATATGAGGTTTTATTTTAAAAAGAAGCTTTTTAAAATCAGGAGCAGCTTTTTTAAAAAGAAATTCAAGATAAAAATTTTTTTCGCTTTCTTTCAAACTTCCTTTTTCTCCTTGAAGAAAATTATGGATTTTTTTGGTGATTTTAAAAAATTCAGTTGGTGCTTTTAAAACATACCAAAAAGAGTTGATTTTTAAAGAATTTTCCAAAGGAAGCTGGCTTTTTAAAATTTCGGCTACTCCGCCTCCAAGCGAGGTAGAATTGATATTCAAAATTTTTATCCCTTGAAGTTTTTTTGCCAAAAACTTTGCCTCTTTAAATTCTTTTGGGGTGATTTTTTTGAATCTTTCAAAATCGAGCTTTTCTAATTTTTGCTCCTTGAAGTATTTCATTATCTTTGAGTATAATATAAAAAATGCTTCCAAGTTCAAGAGACCTTTTTTGGACTAAACACGCCCAGCAAAAATTGATTGAATATAATTTAAGCCAATCAAGAGTTTTAAGAGTTTTAAGACATCCTCACCGGATTGAAGAAGGAATTGCCCCAGAAACGATTGCGGTAATGCAACGAGCCGGAAGCAAAAAACATCCTTATGAAGTTTGGGTAATGTATCAGCTTGAAAAGAAAAAAATTAAAATTATCAGCGCTTGGAAATATCCCGGCAAAAGCCCCGAAGGAAAAATCATTTACATTCCTCCTGATACTTTAGAATTTCTTTCATCCCAAAAAATCTAATTTTATGGATTTGAAAAAAATTTATTCCAAAAGGGAAGAGTGGTGTCATAAAGGAGATTATGGTTATCTTTTAGTAATTGCTGGTTCAAAAAAATACACTGGTTCTCCAATTTTTAATGCTTTAGCCGCTTTAAGAGCTGGGGCAGATCTAGTTTGCTGTCTTGGTCCTCAAAGAGCCATGGATGTTGCCGCTTCCTTTTTGCCTGATTTAATTACTTTTCCTTTACCAGGAGATACTTTAAGAAAAAAACATTTACATTTTGTTTTAAGAGTTTTAGAAAAATTTGATGCTTTAGTTTTGGGTTCTGGTCTTGGAAGATCTCCTGATACTTTTTCTGCTATAAAAGAAATTGTTAAAAGTTCTTCTCTTCCAATGGTCATTGATGCTGATGGGATTCAAGCTTTATCAGAAGCAAAAGAAATTTTAAAAGGAAAAAAAGTAGTTTTAACGCCTCATCTTAAAGAATTTGAAATTTTTATTGGTGAAAAGTTAGAGGATTCTTTTGAAAAAAGAGCAGAGAAAGTTAAACAGTGGGCAAAAAAGTTGGAAATTGTGATTTTGCTTAAAGGACATTTTGATATTATCTCTGATGGAGAAAAAATAGAAATCAACAAAACTGGCTCTCCTTATATGACTAAAGGAGGTTTTGGCGATACTTTGGCTGGTATTTTAGGCGCGCTTTTGGCTCGAAAAATCGATTTGTTTGAAGCTGCCAAAGCAGCTGCTTTTATCAATGGCAAAGCTGGCGAGCTTGCCAGTCAAGTTTATGGAGAAGGAGTTTTAGCTTCTGATATTTTTGAATTTATCCCCAAAGTGATTGAAAAATTTAAATAAATTCATGGAGACTTTAGAATTGATAAAAAGATATTCAAAGATGGTTGAAAAGCCGATGAAAGAAATTTTGGGTTCTTTTTTGGAAAAAAAGTTTCAAAAGCTTGCTTTCTATCAAATTTCAACTGGCGGAAAAAGATTAAGACCAGCTTTAGCAATTATAAGTTGTCAATTGTTAGGTGGAAAAATTAAAGATGTTTTATATCCAGCTGCTGGAATTGAAATTCTTCATAACTACACTTTGATTGTTGATGATATCATTGATCATAGTCATTTAAGAAGAAATCAGCCTACTTTATGGTTTAAATTCGGAACCTCAGTGGCAGAATGTTTAGGAATGATCTATGCCGCTTCCATTTTTCAAGCCGCCCAGCGCTCAAAATTCCCTTCAAAAATTAATGAGATTTTTGCTTTGACTTTAAAAAAGATTACTCAAGGAGAGATTTTGGATGTTTTATTTGAAAGAGCTGGAAGAGAAAATGAACCTTATATTTTCGAAAATCGCTATTTTGAAATTTCAGAGAAAGATTATCTTAAAATGGTCAGCCAAAAAACTGCCGCTTTATTTGAAGCGGCTTGCCAGGTCGGAGGCATTTGTGCCAATGGCAAGAAAAAAGAAATTCAAGCTTTAAAAAACTATGGGTTTAACTTAGGAATTGCTTTTCAAATCCGAGATGATTTTTTAGATATTTTTGGAGAAGAAAAAAAGTTTGGCAAAAAAATTGGAAAAGATAT